>JBDQOS010000245.1:0-5614 GCA_040261075.1 Flavobacteriales bacterium | reverse complement strand
GTTCAGGCCGGCGGGTCGGTCGACGACTTCAAGGTGGACTTCGCGGCCCACGAGGGCGTGATGCCATGCCGTCGTGTCGATGCCCATGCCCAACCCGCGGTTAATGTAATAGTGGCATTCGTCTCCACGGAGGCGCAGGAACACATCCTCGCTTGAGGCATTCCAAGCCACCGATTCCACCGTCCCAGTCGCGACTCGTTCAGGCTCCGAGCCGTCGTGCGTAATCGGCTTCAGCAGCGAAAGCACCACAAATGCGGTGAACGCTGCCCCCCATCCGTGCACTCCCCCCGCGGGCAAAAAAGGCTCCCCGCGTTTGAGTTCACGCTCGACGTAAAAAAGGGGCAAAATCACCCCCACGGTCATGAAGCCGCTTAAAATCAAAATTCCGGGTTCGAGCCCCCAACGCCAACCAACAAGCGGCGTCCACGCCACCATCCACCACGTCCAATGTCTCATCAATTCAATCGACCTGGGCTGGGCGTAGTCCCACGCGGCTTGGGTCGCCATGCTGCGGCGCGTCCGGTAACCGTACGTCTTGTTGACGGCGTTGGGCGGCCACCTATGTAGCGCGTAGGACAACCCCACCATGAACAAGGCTGGGAAGAAAAAGAGGAAAACAAGCATGGGATCCATGGGCGCAAGATGCATCCCATCGAGGTACCTTGGGTCCATGAAATGGATTCCAGTTGCCTTCGTCCTCGCATGCTTCTTCGCCGCCGGATGCACCACCACAACGGTGCGGAGCACACAGCTTGCGCAAGGTGCCGCTTTGCTTGCCATCGAACCCGTCAAAGCTCACGTCGAAGTGGACACGACACGCACCTTGCAAGCCGTGTCCAAGACCACGGTGGTTCTTGGGATGTTTCGGTTTGGGGACCGTGAGTTTGCCGAGTACCCAGGCATGATCTTTCAACGCGGTCCAGGCGCGAAAGAACGCAAAGCGGCCATTCACAAAGCTCTGACCGGGACCGGCTACGACGTGATGGTCAACCCGAAGTACATCGTCCAAGAAAAGAACCGCTTCTTCTCGCGCACGGTCACAGTCCAAGTGGCGGGATTCGGAGGACATTTGGTGTTTGAATCCCACGAAGAATGAACCTGTCCCTTCGCCTTGGCTTGACTTGGATGTTGGGTGGCAGCCTCCTGACGCCCTTTGCCCAAAAACTGGACGAAAGCCTGTTTGAGCAGACCGCCTCGAACAAGACTCAGCAATGGAACTGGGAGCAAAGCGACCCCGGCATGTGGCAGGTTTGGTTGGATGTCGATGCCGGCTTGGTTCAGGAATTTGACGGCAACACGCGGAATCACGTCCTCTCCGTGGGGGCCTTGGGCCACCCGGAATGGAGCAACAACAAGCTCACCGATGCGGTGGACCGCATGGGGTATTCGGGGTTCAACAACGCCGTCGACTGGCAAGGATGGTATGCCCCTCGGCAAGTCCGTGTTGGCGCAGCGCGGCAGGTTTGGAAGGGACTGTCCGCTGGACTGCAAGTTGGACGAGGACACGCCCCTGCCTACGTGAATTGCACCCGGGCAGACGGCGAGGCCGTTGTCGCGAGCTGGACTCAAGTCCGATTTGGGGACTTTCTCGACCAGTACCTCTACTACGACTACTTGCACAACGGCAACACCTGGCAATACGGAAACCTCAGCACGTTCAGCAGCGGGTTGTCCGCATGGACGTTGGAACTGGTGGCGCAGCACGAGATGGCCCTCGGGTTGGGCTGGACGGCAAGCGTGGGAACATTCACCGGTTTGCAAGCCGCCGTGGAGCAAGAAGCCGCCTCCATGTTCGGCGCTCAAGGATTGATGGATCCGGATGAGCTGGGCCCTACCCTGACCCCGCTCTCGGTGGCTGCCTCTCCCCGCACGGTGTCGTTGGGCTGCACGTACCGCATGGGGGCGCTCCTGACCGGCCTTTCTTGGTCAAGTACTTCAATCAACAGCGCCAACCGAAATGCCTGGGTCGCCTCAGGTGCCGAAGCCATCGACCCCATTCAACAGGTGCGATTTCGCCTCGGCATGAACTTTTGAGGATGCCCGAATTTCTTGTTCTTACCGACCGCAGGTATGCCGGAGACGGAGGCGCGTCGACCATGCCCAAGGAATACGTCGCCAACGTGCTCCAGGAAGACCGTCTGGTCGTCGATGCCCTGAATCGCGCAGGCGTCGAGGCTCGACGGGTGGCTTGGTGCGACAAATCCGTCACGTGGGAAGCGACCTCAGGCGCCCTCTTCAGGACCACGTGGGATTATTTCGACCGCTGGGAGGAATTCTCCGACTGGCTTCGCAGCACCTCCAACGTCACCGAATTGCACAATTCCGCCGAGTTGGTGCATTGGAACCTGGACAAACACTACCTCCACGACTTGCAGCAGATTGGCGTGAACGTGGTGCCCACTGCATTCGTGGCACGGCAAGAGGCAGCGCGTTTGCACGAGGTCGCCGCCGAGCGCGGGTGGAAGAAGGTCGTCATCAAACCCGCCGTGGCAGGCGCCGCCAGAGACACCTACGTGGTGGATTTTTCAGGAGGCGCCGCCTCGTTGTACCCCGAGCCTTCCCAAGGCTTGAACAGCGAAGGCCTGTGGTTGACGCTTGTTGACAAGCAGGACATGCTGGTCCAACCCTTTTTGCAGGACGTGACGTCCCGTGGAGAAGTTTCCGTCGTCTGGCTGGACGGACGTGTGACGCACGCCGTAATGAAGCGCGCCAAAGCGGGCGATTTCCGGGTGCAAGACGACCACGGGGGAACCGTTCAGCGCATCGAAGCAACGCCAGAACTGGAACGAACGGCGTGCGACATCATGCAGCGCGTCCTGGCGTTCTGCGAAGCAAGGGGTTGGGAGTCCCCGCTCTACGCGCGCGTCGACCTGATGCGTGGCGACCAGGGACAGCTGTTGCTGTCCGAACTTGAAATGGTCGAGCCGGAATTGTGGTTTCGGTTCTGTCCCGAGGCCGCGGACGTGCTCGCTCAGGCCGTGAAGCGTCGTGTCGCTCGCTGACTCGAGGTCACTTTTCCCGGATGTGAAGCGCGACGGTGTCCGCGTCCAGACGAAGGAGCAACCACGCGCCGAGTTGCTGTTCCAGCCCCACGAACCGCAACGAGTCGAGGCTGTCCTGCGCAGCCAATTGGACGTCCACCCAAGGCACCACCCGCTCCATGCCGTCCCGACCGACAAACCGCCGGCTGGCCACTTCCACCCCCGTTACTTCGGGCGCTTGTGCGAGAATTTCCGCAGGCAAGGACCGAGGCAAGTCCCGCCCTTCAAGGTTGTTGAGTTCGGTGCGGAGTTGGACGAGTTCGGCATCGCGCATGGACAACGCGGTTTGGCCTTCCGCGTAGAGATTCACCATGCGTTGGAGGTCTTCGAGTCCGGACGGGCCGTCGTTTTGGACGACTTGGAGCTCCGCCTCAGGCATTTCCTTGACCAGGGCATCTTGCCATTGAGCCACCAAATCCGCAGGGACCGTGGCGCCCAACAACACGACATGAGCGACGGGCGCACCTTCCGGAAAATCAACCTCACGCTTGACCACTTCCGTCCCTGGAAACACCACCGTCTCCGAGATGAAATCCTGCAGCTTTGAGGTCTTCACGGACTGCGTGACCGTGTTGTAGAGGATGAACGCTGAAGGCAACACCAAGGCGGCCAAGCCCATCATGAAATACCGCTTGTACTTCTGCTCCTTGGCTGCGTCCACGGGCTGCGCAATGGGGAACCGCAAATAGCGCACGACCAACGTCGTGGAAGTGGCAATCAAAATGGCGTTGATCAAGAACAAGTACAAGGCACCAAAAAAGTACCCGCCGTCGAGGTGAGCTAACCCGTATCCGGCCGTGCACAGAGGTGGCATCAATGCTGTGGCGATGGCTACACCCGGGATGACGTTGTTTTTTTCCTTCCTCGAGCCCGCCAAGATTCCCGTCAGCCCCCCGAAAAAGGCCACCATCACGTCGAGGAACGTGGGGTTGGTGCGCGAAAGGAGTTCGCTCCCTGCCTCGTCGATGGGGCTGATGAGAAAATAGAGCGCCGAGGAGAGAATGGCTATGCCTGTGGCCACGCCCAAATTGCCAACCGACTTGCGGATCAAATCGAGGTTGTTGACCCCCACTCCCAACCCAACGCCCATGATGGGCCCCATGAGTGGCGAAATCAACATGGCACCGATGATGACTGCCGTGGAATTGACGTTCAGCCCAATCGAGGCGATGACAATGCTGAACACGAGAATCCACACGTTGAACCCACGGAATTCGGTGTCCCTTTCAATGCCTTGCATCGTTTGCTCAGGTTCGGCGAGGTCCACGATGCGAAGCCGGTCCAAAACATGGGGCCGCAGCATCGCCAGGGTCTCGGCCCACCATTCGAGAAAGCCCTTTCCGGCGGGCGAGTCCTGGCCTTCGTGTTCAGGTGTTTCTTGGGACGTCATTCCGTTCAAACTTTGCGTGCAAACGAACATTCGTTCGCGCTCCAAGATTACGTCAGGAATGGTCATTGCCTACGCCCCGTGCTACGTATTAGATGTGCCGAAAGGCCACCGTTTTCCGATGCGCAAATACGCCCTGCTGAAAGACCAAATCCTGCACGAAGGAATCGCCACACTTGAAGATTTCTTCGAGCCTGACCTCATGGACGAAAGCACGATTCTTTTGGCGCACGACAAGGCCTACTGGAATCGCACCAAACGTGGGGAATGGTCGCGGCAGGAAGAGCGCCGAAGCGGGTTCCAGTGGTCCAAATCCATGACCGAACGGGAGCGCGTGATCATGCAAGGAACCCTCGAATGCGCCGAAAAGGCTTTGGAGTCAGGCACAGTGGCCCTGAACATTGCCGGAGGAACCCACCATGCCTACGCAGATCGAGCGGAAGGGTTTTGCATCTTGAACGACTTTGCCATCGCCGCCAAGCACTTGCTCCATTCGGGTCGCATTTCCCGTGCCTTGATCGTCGACTGCGACGTACACCAGGGCAACGGCTCCGCCTCCATCCTGGCAAACGAAACCAGGGCAACGACCTTCTCCATGCACGGCGCATCCAACTACCCGCTTCACAAAGAAACCAGCGACTTCGACGTCGCACTTCCAGACGGCACGTCGGACGACACCTACCTCTCCTTGCTGTCTTCACATCTCGACCGGTTGTTGCCTTTGAACGGCAACGCGCCCGACATCGTGTTTTACCAATGCGGTGTGGACATTCTCGAAACAGACAAATTGGGCAAGTTGAGCATCAGCATTCAAGGATGCATGGAACGGGATCGCCTGGTCCTCGAACGTTGCGCCTCCCTCGGGATTCCCGTGGTTTGCGCCATGGGAGGCGGCTACTCGCCTGACGTCAACACCGTGGTTCAGGCCCACGTCAACACCTTTCGCGTCGCCCTCGACGCCTGGACGTGATCCCCCGACTCAGTGCGCCACCACGAGCGGTGTGGTGCCGACGTCGGTTTTCACCACGTACCAACCCGGCGCCAACGATTCCCAAACCACCTGCCCCCCTGCCGATGCGATACCGCGCTCCAATGTTTGGCCCAAGGCGTTGACCAAAGACCACTCGGTGGCACGTTCAAACGTGGCAAAAACTCGGCCGGTCGAACTTGCGGGATTGGGGTACAC
>JBDQOS010000244.1:0-13102 GCA_040261075.1 Flavobacteriales bacterium | reverse complement strand
GGCCCGTAGCCGGAAATGTTGTCGTACCCGAGCACTTGCGTGCCGTCCAAGTTGATGCAGTCGCGTTCCGAAGGCGTGGCCACGATGGGGAGGGGGTCCAGAATCACAACCCGGGACGTGGTGGTGATCAATTCCCCGCATCCGTTGATGTATTCGTACGTGATTTCCACGTACTCCACGCCTTCGGAACGCGATTGCATCAACCTCGACGGCACGCAAGTGCTCGGGTACGACAACATTTCCGGCTACGGGCCTTTCCGGTACATCTGGGACGGCAACGTATGGAACAACGCGTGGTTCGACCCGTCGGAGTGGACGGTGTCCTTTGACTCGTTGTTCACCATGACCAACGCCTCCGGCGACTTGATTGGCTCGCACGCCCCAGAACTCGTCATCGTCGACCAATGCGGCAAGACCGTGACCCACGTGCAGGACATCACCTACCCCGTGGCCCAAGACGGCGAACTCTGCGTCGGCGGCCAAAAGGACTTCCCCATGCTTTTCCCGTACACGCCCGTCAGCGACGTGCTCGACGAAACGGGAGTTTCAATTCTGTCCACCGGCAACGAACACTTTGAGTTCGACTACATCGAGTCCGGCGACCACTATCTGCTGCAAAAAATTCGAGGAATCAATTCAACAAGCAACCCCGACACCTTGATTTTGGTCGACACCTGCGGGTACCAAACGCGCGCCGGCATCCGGGTTCGGGAATGCGACATCCCCAACGTGTTCACCCCGGACTACAACGCCTCCAACGACAACTTCCGAATCCGAGGCCTGGAAGGCTTCCGGGGATCTCGGTTGCTCATCTACAACCGCTACGGCACCGTGGTTTACCAAGACGAAACCGCCAGCGATGCGGAGTTTGAATTGGTTTGGAACGGACGTTACCCCAACGGAAACGACGCGCCCGAAGGCACCTACCAGTGGGTGCTGTTGAGGTCAGACGGGATGAAAGACTCAGGCCCGCTGACCTTGATTCGGAACCAATAAGTCTCGCTTACACAAGCGACGACCCGGTCATTTCGGTGGGCTGGGACAGCCCCATGAGTGCAAGCACGGTGGGCGCCACGTCCGCCAAAATGCCATCTTTCACGACGCCAATTGGGGCGCCATGCACCCAAATTGGAACGGGGTTGGTGGTGTGCGCCGTGTGAGGCGTGCCGTCGGCGTTTCGGGCCAGGTCGGCGTTTCCGTGGTCGGCGATGACAACGACGGCGTAGCCCTGGGATTTGGCCGTTTCCATGACCTTCTCCAAACACCGGTCGGTGGTCTCCACGGCTTTCACCACCGCCTCAAAGACGCCGGTGTGGCCCACCATGTCAGGGTTGGCAAAATTCAAACACACAAAATCAGGCTGCCACGTCGTCAGCGCCTCGACGGCCTTTTCCGCCAGCTCAGGAGCCGACATCTCCGGTTGCAAATCGTAGGTCGCCACCTTGGGGCTGGGCGCCATGGCCCGCTGCTCGCCTTCGAACGGCTCTTCCCGTCCGCCGCTCAGGAAAAAGGTCACGTGGGGGTACTTCTCCGTTTCCGCCATGCGCAATTGGGTTCTACCCGCCGCGCTGACCACCTCGCCGAGCGTGTTGACGAGGTTGGGCTTGTCGTAAACCACATGCACGCCACGAAAACTCTCGTCGTAGTTGGTCATCGTCACGTAGTGCAAGTCCAGTGGGGCCAAACCGTGATCAGGAAAAGCCTCCTGCGTCAATGCCTGCGTGATTTCACGGCACCGGTCGGTGCGGAAATTGAAGCAAATCACCACGTCTCCGGGCCGGATCACACCCTCGACCCCTTCTACTTGAAACGGCACCACAAATTCGTCCGTCACTCCGTTGGCGTAATGCGCTTCCACCCCTTCCAACGCCGAGGCAAACCGCTCCTCCACGAACGAGGTCAATGCCCGGTAAGACTTTGCGACACGTTCCCACCGCTTGTCCCGATCCATCGCGTAATACCGGCCGTGGACGGACGCGATGCGCACGTCGGTCCCCGTCAAGTGAGCTTCCAAGTCCCCGAGGTAGGTCGTGCCCATTTGGGGCGCCGTGTCGCGGCCGTCCGTGAACGCATGGATCACGCAGTCCGGCACCCCGGCAGCAACCGCGGCGTCAACCAACGCATGCAAGTGAGCCTGCTGGCTGTGCACACCACCTCGAGACACCAGGCCCATCAAGTGAAGCCTTGTGCCAGGTTCCTGGGCTTTTCGGAAAGCCTGTTGAAGCACCGGTTCCTCGGCGAGAGAGCCGTCCGCAACCGCGCGGTCAATGCGCAACAAATCTTGGTACACCACGCGCCCTGCGCCGATGTTCATGTGACCGACTTCGCTGTTGCCCATTTGACCGTCAGGAAGCCCAACGTGTTCGCCATCCGTACGCAACGTGGCGTAGGGAACCTCCTCGTTCAACCGATCCACGTAGGGAGTGCTGGCGACCTCAATCGCGTTGTTGCCGTCGTGGTTGCCGAGGCCCCACCCGTCCAGTATAATCAATGCCGTTTTCACGCGGCAAAGGTAGGGGACGCCTCAACGCGCTGCAGCCCAAAAAACCCGAACCACAAACCCCGTCGGTTCCAGGCACCTCATCGACAGTGAGGCGTGGTGGAGTTCTGCGGTTTGGGCAACCAAATGCAAACCCAGCCCGGTCCCTGCTCCCGATTCGTGCAGACGTACAAAGGGCGACAGAGCAGCGGCTCGATCCTCCAAAGCAATGCCCTCGCCTTCGTCCTGCACTTCCAAAACAGCTTGACCGTCCGTGAACTCGGCACGCACCTGCACCAAACCCGAGGAATATTTCAACGCGTTTTCAATCAAATTGGCCGCAGCGAGAACCCATAACCCTTCGTCGCCACGCACCCAATCTCCTCGCGCATCGACTTCCCCGCTTGACCAAACAAGGCGGCCGTCCGACGAAGATTCCATGCGACCCAACGCCTCTTTCATGGCGCCACTCCACGAAAACGAAGACTCCTGAAGAGCGTCTTCTCGTTGCAGTCGGGTGGCTGTCAACATGTCTTCCACGCGACGCTCCAAATCCTGAACTCCGGCTTGCATGTTCTCCAACACCGCCGTTCTGTCCTCCTCGGTAAGCGCGAGTCTTTTCAACGTATCCACCCCAAGCTGAACGCTGGCCAACGGGGTCTTCAATTCATGGGTGACGCCCAAAAGCATGTTTCGTTCGCGTGCCAACCTCACCCGTTCCCGGCGGATGTTGCGCTCCAAACGGAGAAGCCCCAGCACAAGAAGCGACGCGAACACCGTCCCTTCTCCAAGAACCATCCACTTCTCGCGGGCTCCTCCGGAACTCGCCAGGAGGTAGGCCCACCAACTGAATTGCAGGAGCACGTACACCCCGAGGGCGCGCACCAACCAAACCCCGCCCAAGGCGAATCTTATTTTTCGCGTGAATTTGCCGGAGCGCGACGCTCCAACCAAGGTGAGACGGGCATCATCGTATCCACTGGACGCGCCATCAAATAATGCTGCTCGTCGCCGCTGCGGCCGCTTACCACGGTTGCAGCACGAACCTCCCATCCATGCGAAGCCAGCACGTTCAATGCTTCAAGGGTGTTTTCAAAACGGAAACCCTTCAGATTTTCCAAGGCCTTCAAAAAATCTTGGTCGCGCGTCATGCGAAACATGATTTCATCCGTCTGAAATCGAACAATTTCATTGTTCGATTGCATGTACGAAACCAATTTACCGTAAAACTCGCCTGATGAAATGGAGGTGCGGTAGACACCTCCTTGGCCAGCATTCTCCTTGGAGGTCAGCCGTGCGTCTTGGGCAAAAGTGGTGGCGGCCATCGTCAAAAAGGCCAGAGTGGTAATCCAAGTTTTCATATTCGTGATTTTAGAAGCCCCAATTTAGGGCTTGCCGCAGCATTTCGACGCTGCTTCACGTTTTTAAGCCAATCAAGCCAAGCGGAACTGTGCGCGAGCCATGTGAGGGGCTTTGAGCAAAAAGCCTCGCCCCCGCCATGTAAAACTCACGCGCCAGACCTCGTCGTCTTGAAGCGCCTGCCACGCGCGGTTCATCCCCGCACTCCAGGCAATGTCGTCGACCACAAGGCACGTTTCGACGTGGGCTTTCAACACGCTTACCAATTCCAATGTGGCTCGCTCCTCGTGCAATCCATCCAAATAGACCACGTCGAAAGCTTCACCTGTCCTCAGTTCCAGGACCAGGGTTCGAAAATCACCTCCGCGTGCGTCGATGTCGGCCGCCAGCCCCAATCCCTCCCACATCTGCTTCGCGAGCTCCAACGTCGCTGGGCAGCCCTCCCAGGTTTGGACTTCCCAACCCAAAGATGCCACCCCAGCAGAAGTGAGTCCGAGTGAAGTGCCAAGCTCGAGAAAACGCCCTTTGCGTTCGTTTGGAGCAACGACCTGAAGCCACCGGCACAACGCCTCCAAGTCGGCCTTTGGAGTCAACGATCTTCGCGCCAACTCACAAACACGGACTTCCGATTCAACTCGGGTTTGGCGGCGGCTACCCGCACCGAGGTCCCGCCGAGTGACACGTGCTTTCGATTCGAGAAACTTCCTCCTGGCTCCTTCCAAAGCCAACCTGCTCTCCGCCGTCCAAGTTTCAACTGCCGAACGAGGCCAATGCTTGGGATTGGACTGCAACGCCTTGCCCATCTCAAACAACGTAGGCGAGTGCAACTGGCGCCACGACGTCCCCCACAAAAACCCACCCCACCGGCTGTCCGCAATTCGACGCATTTTGTCGTTCCACGTGGTCTCCGGCGATTGAGCCTTTCCTTTTTCGTTGTGCATGGGCAACAAACATACTTCGCTATCTTCGCGCTCCACGGGCGGTTAGCTCAGCTGGTTCAGAGCACCTCGTTTACACCGAGGGGGTCGGGGGTTCGAGTCCCTCACCGCCCACACCACCCAACAAAGAAAAGCCCCTGCAGTGCAGGGGTTTTTTGTTCCTGCAAGGCACCAAACTCGCTTGGGTGACGCAAGGAGGGAACCAAAATCAGGCGAGCTCAGAAGGCCATCCTTCCACCACACCAGGCGCATCTCTGAGAACGTCGCCCACAACGAACAGACTCCCTCCCACCCAAACCACATCTCGGTTCTCCGCCTTTTCGACCGCCGTCTTCAATGCCTCGACAGCAGTCGTACTGACTTGCCCCTTCAACTCCGGACGGACCTGCGCAACAGCGTTGGGGTTCATGGCACGAGGAATGTCCGCCGCACACCACACGTAGCGCGCCTCTGCAGGAAGCAACGACATGACCGAAGCCGGGTCTTTGTCAGCAACGGCGCCCCACACAACCCACAATCGCCCCCTTCGTTTCTTGGTTTGTACGAGCAGCTCAGACACTGTTGTGCGAACCCCGTCGGCGTTGTGTGCACCGTCCAATATCACTTCCGGTCCGCCCGGCACGACCACGCGTTGCCAGCGACCCCGCTGGCCCGTCAAGGCGCGGTGGTTCCGAAGGCCGTCGGCCGTGTCCTCGGGACTGATTTCCCAACCACGGGCGGTCAGGACGCGCAACACAGCAAAAGCCGTGCTGATGTTGGCACGGTCGACGGGCGAATCGCATTCCAAGCCGAGGCGCCGAAGGTCGGGCTCTACGTCCCGTGCGTAATGCACCTCGCTGGACGTTTTGAGGGAGGCTGAAAGCATTTCCGACAGCGCCTCGGGCCGCATGGGCCCGAGCACGACCGGCACCCCGTCCTTGAAGATTCCCGCCTTTTCTCGTGCGATCGAAGGAACGTCGATTCCCAGAAAAGCTTGGTGGTCGAGTCCGACATTGGTCACGCAGGTGACTTCGGGAGCAGGGACGACGTTGGTCGAATCGAGCCTTCCTCCCATGCCTGTTTCGAGAACAACCACGTCGCAAGCCTCGCGCTGAAAATGGTCGAGCGCCATTCCGAAGGTCAGCTCAAAAAACGACGGCTTCCCCCATTCTCCATCCGCCTCTTGCCATCGGCCAACGAAATCCACCACCGCAGCCTCAGGCATGCAAACGCCATTCAGACGAATCCGTTCTCGAAAGTCAACCAAGTGAGGGGAGGTGAACAAGCCCACCCGAAAGCCTGCCTGTTGCAAAACCGCCGCCACCATGTGACACACCGTGCCTTTGCCGTTCGTTCCGGCGACGTGAACCACGCGAAGGGCCCTTTCAGGATTGCCAAGGGCTTGGCACACACGTCGCGTGGCACCAAGGTCTGCCTTGTAGGCCGCCGGGCCCTGGCGCTGGAACATGGGGAGTTGGGTGAACAGCGCATCAACCGCGCGTTCGTAGGCCGTCTTATTCAAGGTCGAACCGGATGGTGATGTAGCCTGTTCGGCGCGGATTGGTGGGGTCGGCCGTGAACTGGGCGGTCTTGGCCGCGCGCATTGCGAGGTTGACGTGGTACGAGTCGGTCAACGTGGTGACCGCCGATTGGTAATTCGGGGAAGCCTGGATGACTTTGCCGGATCCGTCCACCACGATGTTGACGCGGACCGTTCCTTGTTCTTGGGGACGCTCCGTCAGTTTGGGCTCGCCAATCATGGTGCCGCCGTTGAGCATGGCGTCGCCGAAATCGCCTGAGACAACCCCGCGGCCGTCAATTTTTCCCGCCTCTTCGCCTTCGTTTCCTGTGCCTTGGCTGCTCCCCTGGGAGCCGCCCCCGCCCGCGCTGGGGTCGCCGGGATTGCGAAACAGGTGCGCCGTTCGGTCTTCGCGGACCGGTTCAGGATCGGGTTCAGGCTCCGGGTCGGGGTCGGGCTTGACGTTGACCGCCACTTCGCTCGATTCCTGGGTCGCGACTTCTTCCGCGGCCTCCTGGACCTCCGGGACCGGCTCCGAGGCCGCGACTTCTTCCTCTTCCGCCTCCTGAACGACCTCGCTTGGGGTCTCTGAATCCGTGTCGCCTCCCGCCTCGTCTGTTGAACCAAGGTCCGCGAAGCCCACCGCAACGAACTGCTCTCCAGGAGGAGGGTCTTGGATGGTGAACGCCGTCAAGAAGAAACACAGCACGAGCACCCCGACGAACAGGAGGCCGCTCAGCGCAGCCGCTTGCCGTTGGTTGCGCTTCTCTTGCGAGACACGCGCTTGCTCGAGTTGTTCCTTGCTGGACATCGGAGTCGCGGAGGTTGATCGGTTACTTGGCGCTGGCAGGGTTGGAGCCCAGCATGACCTTCCATTGATTGGCCTTGGCCATGCCAATGAGTTCGACAGTTTGGCCTGTGGGGACGTTTTTGTCGACCTGCAGGTAGAGCACCTTTTCAGATTGCTTGTCCATTTCGAGCTTCAGCTTGGGCTCGAGGTCGGTGCGCGAAATGGGCCGAACCTCCCCGTTCAGGTGGTACGAGCCGTCTTCCTGGATGCTGACCGTCAAGCGGGAGGTGACGGACGTCGTGCCCTTGGAGGTGGGCAGATCCACATTCACCCCGTTGCTCACCAGCGTCGACAAAATGACGAAGAAGATGAGCAGCAGGAACACGAGGTCCGTCATCGACGACATGTTGCCCGTCACACTGACTTTGTTGCGTTGGCCGAGGTTCATCCGCGTGCAGGTTCTTCGAGAATGTCAATGAATTCAAGGCTGTTCGCCTCCATGCGGTGCACTACCTTGCTCACCTTGCTCACCAAGTGGTTGTAGGCCATGAAGGCCAAAATCCCCACAATCAAACCCACAATCGTGGTCACCATCGCCTGTTTGGTGCCGGAGGAGATGTCGCTGACCTGCACCGTCCCGGCGGCCTCCATGTCGAGGAACACGTTCACCATCCCGATGACGGTTCCCAAGAACCCCACCATCGGGGCTGCACCTGCCACCGTGGCGAGGGTGCTCAGGTTTTTCTCCAAGCGGTAGATCTCGAGCTTGCCCACGTTTTCAATCGCCACACTGATGTCCTTCAGCGGCTTGCCAATTCGGCTGATGCCTTTGTCGAGCATGCGCCCGAGCGGCGTGTTGCTGTCGGTGCAAAGGTTGCGAGCGCTGCTCAAGTTGCCTTGGGAGATGTAATCCTTCAGGCGGTTCATGAAATCCGGGCTGACCTTGTCCGCCTTTTGGATGGCCAAAAAGCGCTCGAAAAACACGTACATCCCGATCAGGCTCATCAGCGCCAACGGAAGCATGATGTACCATCCGCCTTCCATCAGCAGTTGGAGGACATTCACATCCACCTCCGTGATTTCCGGAGTGACATCTGCCGCGTCGCCCGCGACTTGAAGGAGGAGAAAAGCAAGGGTCGATTGCATGGAGGTAGGATTCCAGGTTTGAACGTACAAGTTCCCTCGAATATTGGGCCTCCCACGCCTTGACCCGCGCAGTTATTCAACGCGGCAGGTTCACAACGCCCCTGAAAAATCGGTCCCGAAATCAAGCAAACATGAGCAGGTAAACCCCCGCTCCCGCGAAGTACCCAAGCACGGCCAACAGGCTGATTTTCTTGAGGTACCAAACAAAGTCGATGCGCTCCAAGCCCATCACCGCGACGCCTGCCGCAGAACCAATGATCAGCGCAGAACCGCCCGTCCCTGCGCAGTAGGCCAGGAACTGCCAAAAAATCCCATCCTGCACAAACATGCCCGTCCACGCATCGGTCACGGCTGCCGCGGGCACAACGTCGTACATGCCCATGCTCGCTGCCACAAGCGGGACGTTGTCGACGATGGCACTCAACAGTCCGATGGCCAAATCAATGAGGTACACGTCGTTCAGGCTCACCCGCAGCCAATCGGCCGCCAAAATGAGGTGACCGGCTTCCTGCAACGCGCCCACGGCGAGGAGGATGCCCAGGAAGAAGAGCACCGAGGCGGAGTCGATCTTGCGAAGCACACCGACGACGGTGAGGTGCTCTTTCTCCTCAATGTTCTTGGAGTGGTGAAGGCGTTCCGTGAGCACCCAAAGCAGGCCAAGGCTGAGCATCATGCCCATGAACGGCGGCAAGTGGGTGACCGTCTTGAACACAGGAACGAACAACAAACCTCCCACCCCTGCTGCGAACACAAGGTTGCGCTCGAAAGGGGTCGTGGGGTCCCACTGTTCGTCCTTCTCCTCAGCCGGTCGTTCAATCTCGCCTTTCAGACGGAAACTGAGGAGGCCGAGTGGGACAAGCAAACACACGATGCTCGGCAAAATCAGGTGGGTGATGATCGTGCTGGTGCCGAGTTGTCCCCCAATCCAAAGCATGGTAGTCGTGACGTCGCCAATGGGCGACCACGCCCCTCCTGCGTTGGCTGCAATGACCACCATCCCGGCAAAGAGCCAGCGCGTTTGGCGGTCGTCGATGAGCTTGCGCAGCAGAGACACCATGACAATCGAGGTGGTGAGGTTGTCGAGCAAGGCCGAGAAAAAGAAGGTCAAGACGCAGACGATCCAGAGCATTTTGACCTTGTCCCGGGTCTGGATTTTGTCCGTAATTACACGGAAGCCTTCGTGCGCATCGATGAGTTCCACGATGGTCATCGCGCCCATCAAAAAGAAGAGAATGCTGCTGATTTCCTCCATGTGGTGCAGCAATCTGTGCTCGAAGAATTGGGCCAATCCGCCGTGACCGCTGCCCATGTGGTCGGCCGCAAACAAATGGAATTCCTCCGCCAAGTGCTCAGGAACGTTGTGGAATCCCAAGACGAAGAGAGCCCAGCAGACCGTGCCCGTCACCAAAGCTGAAGCAGCCTTGTCGATGTGAATGTTGTGTTCGAGGGCGATGAACGCGTATCCGAGAACGAAGACGCCAAGAATGAGAAGGTCCATGTGCAGGTAGTTCGAGACGAAGATGGGAAAGAAACGGCGCGTGGAGGTTAGGACAGCGTGAACTTGCTCACACGAGGAACCCGAGCGCCCGTTCAAACGCCTTCGCAGTCAGGTGCGTCCGTTCCGGATGTCCCCGATGAACGGCCGCCAACGCCTCCCGAATCGTGTCGGAGGTGTCCTGGAAAATGGCTGCGTCAGTCATGTCGACGTCTTCATCGCTCATCAAATAAGCGAACACTCTGGCCATGCCGCAATTGGCGATGAAGTCCGGAATGACTGCCAAGTGTTGGTCCGCGTACTCCGCGATGGGTCCATAGAAAATTTCCGAATCTGCAAACGGCACATTGGCTCCCGCCGAAATGACTTCCACGCCGGCAGCGACCATGCGTTCCACTTGGTCTCGGGTCACAAGACGACTCGCCGCGCAAGGGAGGAAGACCTCTGCAGGAAGGTCCCAAATCGCCGCGTTAACCTCGTCAAACGACTGAAGATCCGCAGTCTTCAGGGCGTTGCCCTCCTTGGCCAAAAACAGGGTCTTCACTTCGTCGTACGACAGTCCCTCAGGCCGAATGAGGCCCCCAACGCGATCGATGATGCCGACGATGGACGCCCCAGCTTGGGCAAGGTAGTGCGCGGCAGCGGCGCCGACGTTTCCCCACCCCTGAACGACCACGCGCTTGTCCTTCACCGAGGTGCCATGCAAGTCGTAGAAATGGCGAACTGACTCACTCACCCCGTACCCCGTGATGAGGTCCGCAACACGAATCTTGCGCAGCACATCGGGGCTGATGGACGGGTCTTCCACGGGCTGCGAAACGCCCTGGCGGAGGTTGCCGATGCGGCGGACTTTTTGGGCTTCGTTGGGCTGGAAATGGCCGCTGAAAACCCCTTCCTGGGGGTGCCAAACCCCGTTCGCTTCCGTCATGGGAATGACTTCGTGAATCTCGTCGACGTTCAAGTCGCCGCCGGTGCCGTAGTAGTGCTTCAGGAGCGGCGTGACCGCCTTGTACCAACGCTCGAGCACGCCCTTTTTTCGGGGGTCCGACGGGTCGAAGTCGATGCCGCTCTTGGCCCCGCCGATGTGTGGACCAGACACCGTGAACTTGACCTCCATGGTCTTTGCCAAACTCTCCACTTCTCGCTGGTCCAATCCCGGACGCATTCGCGTCCCCCCTCCTGCCGCACCTCCCCGCAACGAGTTGATTACCACCCATCCACGCGCTTCGGTTTCGCTGTCCTGCCACGCAAAAACAATCTCGGGTGCGCGGCCTTCGTAGGCTTTCAAAAGGTCTTTCATGCTGGTCATTTCAGAGCGCCGCGAAGGTAGGTCAAACACGTGCCACGTCCGGCCCAGGTCCCCACAACGCACCGCCCAAAGAAGGTGCCGAAGCGCCGGTCACACTCGGCAAGGTGTTGGGCATGCCCAGCCAACGGAGCAGACCCAACCACGCGAACACGAGCGCCTCCTTGCCGTGAACCAGGTCCAGTTCCGGGACGTCCCAGACGATGCTTCGGTCGGCGCCGGCCTCGTTCAGGGCCTGCATCAAGGCGGGGTTGAGGGCACCTCCCCCCGTCACGAGAACGCGAGCGCCGGTCGGGACGTCGCGCGCCACGGCCCAACTTGCGTAAGCAACGGCCGTGGCCAAGACGTCCTCCAAGCGGTGCCGCGCCTTGGCCTCTTCCGCCACGGGCCAAACTTCCTTTTCGAGCCATTCCCGGCCCAGGCTCTTGGGGGCAGGCGTCGCATGAAAGGAGAGTCCTTGCCACGACGTCAGAACCTCCGGGAGTACGGTGCCTCTTCGAGCCAGAGCTCCGTCGCGATCCATGTCCAGTCCGAGCTCTTCCACCAAACGATTCAGAAGCAAGTTGGCAGGTCCGACGTCCCACGCTAAGCGCCCTCGCTCGGCATCTTCCAAGCTGAGGTTGGCGAAGCCCCCCAAATTCAACGCCACGTCCCACTCCCCAAACAATTCCCGGTCCGCCAACGGAACGAAGGGCGCGCCCTGACCGCCCAACGCGACGTCGAGTCGCCGCAAGTCGCTGACAACGGGCACGCCCAAAGCGGCGTGAAGGGTCGCCCCGCACCCGATTTGGGTGGTCCACCCCTGCTCGGGCTTGTGAAAGACCGTGTGGCCGTGGGACGAAACAAGGTCTGGAGTCCGGGGAGCATGCCGCGCCATCCATGGCCCGACCACCGACGCCGCCCACACCGCCCAGTCATGATCCAACCGCATCAACTCCTCTGCGCTCAATTCAAGAGCTGACCACAGGGCATTCCTCAGCGCTTCCGGATAGGGCATCGTTTCTGTCTGGAGCAACTCGCAATCCCACCGGTCTGAGAACTCGATTTGGCGTGCGCGAACCAAGGCCACGTCGAGGCCGTCCACGGACGTCCCGCTCATCAGTCCGACCGCAAGCCACCCTTCGGGAGGGCACCTCCTTGTATCTTCGCCGCGCATCGATGGAAAATTACGTCGCAGGAACGTGGCGGACTCCCTCGAAGTTTTGGACTTATTCACCTCCTCAAAAGGAAGCAGGCAATGAACCTCAACCTCACGGAAGAACAACTCGCGGTGCGAGACGCCGCTCGAGACTTCGCCCAAAACGTACTCAAGCCGGGCGTCATCGACCGCGACCGCGAACAACGTTTCCCTGCCGACGAAATCCGCCAACTCGGCGAACTCGGCTTCATGGGCATGATGGTGGATCCGCAGTACGGCGGATCGGGCATGGACACCATGAGCTACGTGCTGGCCATGGAGGAAATCAGCAAGGTGGATGCCTCGGCAAGCGTGTGCATGAGTGTCAACAACTCGCTCGTGTGCTACGGCCTTCAAGAGTATGGCACGGAGGAGCAGAAGCAGAAGTACCTCGTTCCTCTGGCTTCAGGCCAAAAAATCGGCGCCTTCTGCCTCTCCGAACCGGAAGCCGGCTCCGACGCCACCTCGCAGCGCACCACGGCCATCGACATGGGGGACCACTACCTCCTCAACGGCACCAAGAACTGGATCACGAACGGCAACAGCGCCTCGATTTACCTCGTCGTTGCCCAAACCGACGCCGAAAAAGGCCACCGCGGAATCAACGCCCTCATCGTGGAGCGGGACATGCCGGGATTCCAAATCGGCGCCAAGGAAGACAAGCTCGGCATCCGCGGCTCCGACACGCACACCCTGATGTTCCAGGACGTGAAAGTGCCCAAGGCGAACCGCATTGGCGAGGACGGGTTTGGGTTCAAGTTTGCCATGAAAACCTTGAGCGGGGGGCGAATCGGCATTGCCGCGCAAGCCCTCGGCATCGCGTCCGGTGCCATGGAACTGTCCCTTGCATATTCGAAGGAGCGCAAGGCGTTTGGCAAGGAGATTCACAAGCACCAAGCCATTGCATTCAAGCT
>JBDQOS010000243.1:0-6323 GCA_040261075.1 Flavobacteriales bacterium | reverse complement strand
GTTCGAAGAACGGACGTGAGTCCCACAGCAAACGGTTGGGTGTAAAAATCTTTGGCGGTCAGCAGTGCATTGCTGGCAACATTCTCGTGCGTCAGCGCGGCACCCAGCACCACCCAGGCCTAAACGTCGGCATCGGCAAGGACCACACCTTGTTTGCCTTGACGGACGGCACGGTGGAATTCCGCAAGAAGGCGAACAACCGTTCGTTTGTCTCCGTGATCCCCGCGGGAGACGCCTGATTGCAACACCTACAGAAAGCATGTGAACTCCCGGCCCCAACAGGTCGGGAGTTCTTATTTTTGAGCAACACAGACCAACACCTATGCTGACCCTCCAATGCCTCCGAGAAGAGCGCGACCGCGTCGTGGCCGCCCTCCAAAAGCGTCACATTGACGCCGCCTCGACCGTGGATCAGATTCTTGATTTGGACGCCCAGCGACGTGCAACCCAGACGGAGCTCGACCAAGTGCTTGCCGAGAGCAACACGCTTTCTCGTCAAATTGGGGGGTTGATGCGAGAAGGAAAGAAGGCCGAGGCTGAGGCCATCAAAGCCCAAACCGCCGGCCTCAAGGACAAGACCCACGAACTCAAGGAAGCAATGGAGGCTTCCGAGAACCAGCTGCAAGAGCTCTTGGTTCAGTTGCCCAACACGCCGTGCGACTTGGTGGCTTCGGGAAAGAGCGCCGACGACAACGTGGAGGTGTTCCGAAGTGGCGAACCGCCCGCTGCCGGAGGCCACGCGAAGCCCCATTGGGACATTGCCAAGGAGTTTGACCTGATCGACTTTGACCTCGGAGCCAAAGTGACGGGTGCGGGCTTCCCGTTCTACAAGGGCAAAGGCGCCAAATTGCAGCGCGGGTTGATTCGCTTCTTCCTCGAACGCGCCGACGAAGCCGGGTACACGGAATACATCCCGCCCCACGTGGTGAACGCCGACTCGGGGTACGGCACCGGACAACTCCCGGACAAGGAAGGCCAGATGTACCACATGCAAGACGACGACTTGTACATGATTCCGACGGCGGAGGTGCCGCTGACCAACATCTTCCGCGACGTGGTGCTCAACGCAAGCGACTTGCCGACGAAGTTGTGCGGGTACACCCCGTGCTTCCGACGCGAAGCGGGCAGCTACGGCAAGGACGTGCGCGGCCTCAACCGCCTGCACCAGTTTGACAAGGTCGAGATCGTCCAAATCGCGCATCCCGACGAGAGCTACGCCACCCTGGACGCCATGGTGGAGCACGTGAAGGGGTTGCTCGAGGCCCTCGAATTGCCGTACCGCATCCTTCGCCTGTGCGGCGGGGACATGGGCTTCACGAGTGCGATGACGTACGACTTTGAGGTTTGGTCTGCCGCGCAGGAGCGCTGGTTGGAAGTGAGCTCGGTGTCCAACTTCGAGACGTTCCAAGCGAACCGCCTCAAGTGCCGCTTCAAGGACGTGGACGGCAAGAACAAATTCGTGCACACCCTCAACGGCTCAGCTCTCGCGTTGCCGCGCATCGTGGCGGCGCTTCTCGAGAACCACCAGGACCACAACGGGGTGGCCATCCCCAAGGCCCTTGTGCCCTACGTCGGATTCGACCGCATCGACGCATGAGGATGAACGCTTCGAATGCAGGTTGGGCAACATTGGGTGCAGCAGGGTTGCTGGTGTTGGCTTGTGCAGGATGCTCCCAGCCCGGCGACGCGGAGCTCAGTGGCCTTCGAGATGCCCAAGGACGAGTCAAAGCTGGACTTGAAACGCTCGAAACGTGGAACGCCGACAGCGTCGCGGAAGCGCGTTCACGCGTCGCGGAACGGTTCAAAGACCTCGATTGGCTTGTGGCCGACAGCGCACTCACTTTTTCGATCGAAGACGGGCAGCGAATCGGAGATTGGACACGGGTGAAGCGCTTTCTCAAAGACGGACCTGAGCGATTGAACGCGTTGGCTCGGGAAGGAGAGGTGTGCTTGGAGCAGCTTGCTGGACTCGAGAGCGCCATTCAATCCGGCGCCACCGAGGACGCCAACGGCACGCCCATGGACGAAGCGTACTTCAATCGTGAGGCCTCCCGCGAAATTGCGCTGGTCGGGCAATGGGAAGCGGCGGTCGCGGAAACGGAACGCTTGGTGTCAAGCGGGTTGGAACTCGAAAAATCCGCCCGAGCTTCGTTGGACAGCCTGATCCGCGCCAAGCGCGCCGAATGGGCCCAGCGCATCGCCCAAGAAGAATGACCCACAACGCATGAACTCCCTGACCACCTCCCGTCTGCGCCGAGCGCGCTTCCGCCACCTTGTGGCGGCCGCCGCTTTGGCCCTGCTCGGCATGGCGGTGCCGGGTGACGCGGTCGCTCAGACCGACTTGGAGTTGGCGGAATTCTACTACAACGAGGGGAGCTACCCCCAGGCCAAGCTTTACTTGGAAACGCTGTGGAAGAAGAACAAGACCAACGCGGTCTACGAGATGTACTACGCCACGTTGTTGGCCCTGGACGATTTCGAGACCGCCGAAGATGTCGTGAAAGAAAGGCTGAAGCGCCGTCACAAAAATTCGCGGTCCACGGCCTTGGTCGACCTTGGCTCGCTGTATTTGCACTTTGACAAGAAAGAGCAGGCTTTGGAGGCCTTTGTTGAGGCGCTCGAAAATTTGCAGCCCGGGCGAGGTCCCGCGGTTGCGTTGGCCAACGCCTTCATCAAACTCGACGAACTCGACATGGCCTTGGCCACCTACGAGCGCGCGGAAAAATTGGGCACCACGGGCTTCGACTACGAGCTCGCCAACCTCCAGGGAATGCGAGGAGATTACGAAGGCATGCTGAATGCCTACATGGCCTTGCTGAGCACCAAGCCCAACTACCTCCGCACCGTCCAAAACAGCCTCAACCGCAACCTGCGCCTCACCACCACCGAGGACAACCGGGAATTGGTGCGGGTGTCGCTCCTGCGTGCCATTCAGACGTACCCGGACAACACGGTGTTTCCTGAATTGCTGATTTGGCATTTCAACCAAATCCAGGACTTCGCGTCGTCGATCGTCCACGCCAAGGCCCTCGACCTGAGGCTCCAAGAACAGGGGGTGCGGCTCATGGAACTCGGCAACACGGCGCAAGCCAACGGCGACCTCGAAACGGCTCTCGAATGCTACCGCTACGTCGCGGCCAAAGGGCCCGACAACCCGTACTTTTTCACCGCCCGAAACGAGGTGTTGCAGGTGCGATTTGAGGCCTTAACAGCCGAGGTTCCTGCGGACCTCGAAGCCATGGAGCTGCTCGCGGACGAGTACGCCAGCAGCTTGCGCGACTTGGGAATCCGATCCGAAACCGCCCTGATGGTGAAAGACCGCGCCCACCTGCTTGCCTTCTATTTGAAGCGCGCGGAGGAAGCCGTCACAGACCTCGAGTCCTTGCTTCAAAACACCGACATGAACGAGCGCGTCGCCGCCGTGTGCAAAATGACCTTGGGAGACATTTACGTGTTTGAAGGGTTGATTTGGGACGCGTCTCTCTTGTTTTCGCAAATCGTTTTGGACTTCAAAGACGACCCGCTTGGCCACGAGGCCAAATTCAGAAACGCCCGTGTCAGCTACTACGGCGGGGATTTCAATTGGGCCCAAAGCCAGCTCGACGCCCTCAAGGCTTCGACGTCCAAGCTGATTTCCAACGACGCCATCGACCTGAGCTTGCTCATCACCGACAACTTCAACCTCGACACGCTGACGCTGCCCATGGAGATGTACGCCCGAGCAGACTTGCTTCGAATGCAACGCAAGTTTGGCGACGCGCGCATGACGTTGGATTCGCTGACGGAGGCCTTCCCCGGACACACGCTGGACGACGAAGTTCTGATGATGTCGGCCGACATGTTCCTCGAACAAGGCCAGCTCGACACCGCCATGGTGCTGTACCAAGAGGTGGTGAACTTGCACTTCGACGACATCACCGGCGACGACGCCCTGTGGATGTTGGCGGACTTGACCCACAACCGTTTGGGTGATTTGGTCACCGCACAATCCCTCTACGAAAAACTCCTGTTCGACTTTCCCGGCTCGCTTCACGCCGTGGAAGCCCGAAAGCGATTCCGTGCGCTCCGCGGAGACGAACTCGAATAACCCAATCTCCGTCCATGGTCCTTTACAACGTCACTGTCAGCGTCGATCAAACGTGCGCCAACGATTGGGTCAAATACATGATGGAAGAGCACATTCCCGAAGTTCTGGCGACCGGGCATTTTCGGGATTTTCGCTTGTGCCACGTGCAAGGTGAGGCGGAAGGAGGGGTCACCTTCGCCGTGCAATACATGGCGCGAGACGCGGAAGCCTTTGAAGCCTACCAACGCGAATGTGCCCCTGCCCTTCAGGCGGACCACCAGGCCAAATGGGGCAGCAAGGCCGTCGCCTTCCGCACCGTCCTTCCTTTGATCGCCGAGGGCCACCCCACGGCCGGGTTTGATCCCCAAGAAAACTGAGCGGCACCTCGCCGCACGTCCCATGCACGTTCGCGCCAAAAAACACCTCGGTCAGCACTTCCTTCGCGACCTCGACGCCGCGCGTCGAATCGCCGAGGGCATCACGAAGCACCGCGGGTGCACGGACGTCTTGGAGGTCGGTCCCGGTACCGGCGCCTTGACCCGGCCGCTCCTCCAGCGCGGGGACCTCGACATCCGGGCCGTCGAACTCGACGACGAGTCGGTCGCCTACCTCACTTCGCAAGGCGTGCTGTCGGAGGACCGTGTGTTTGGCGTCGACCTGCTGAAATGGGACCCCGACGAAGCGTTCCCGGGCGGGGCGCCGTTCATCGTGGCAGGCAACTTCCCTTACAACATCAGCTCGCAGATCCTGTTCCGCGTCCTCGACTGGCGGGACCGCGTGCCGGAATGCGTAGGCATGTTCCAAAAGGAGGTCGCCGAGCGGGTCGCCGAGGGGCCAGGGTCCAAGACGTACGGCATCCTGAGCGTCCTGCTGCAGTCCTACTACGACATCGAGTACTTGTTCACGGTGCACGAAAACGCGTTTGACCCCCCGCCCAAGGTGAAGAGTGGGGTGATTCGGCTCGTGCGGAACGGCGTCACGGAGTTGCCACACGGCATCTCGTTTGAGCACTTCCGTCGCGTGGTGAAAGCCGCGTTCAGCCAGCGCCGAAAGACGCTTCGCAACAGCATCAAGAGCGGGGGTTTTGACGCCGCCCGGATCCCCGAACCGTTCCAAGGGCAGCGTGCCGAGCAACTCAGCGTGGCGCAGTTCCACGAGCTCGCCGCCGCACTCCAAGGCTGAGGTCGCGCAAGGCGACACGTCGGTGTCAGCCGACGGGCAACTGAAGGCGGATGAACAACGGCAGGTAGAGGCCGACGTTGTCCCCGCTCTCGCCTCCGTTTCGGTACAGGAATTCTCCGCGTACGCCCCACATCGTGGTCATGGGCATGGTCCCTTTTCCCCGTCCGCGCTGCCATTCCAAGGTGCGGCGCGTGTGGCCCCACGCGATGTACCCGGAGGGGGCAAGCGCGTGTCGGTTCAGGTCCGACCTGGTGACCCCGAAGTTGCCAAAGTTGGCCACGCCCGCGCCGTACTCGACGAAGGCCTGCTCGTGGCCCGGTGCCGAGCGGTCCTTGCGCCACAGGGCGTAGAGGCGAAATTTTTGGTCGTAGACGTTGAACTCGAGGCGTGCGCCCTGAATGCCCACCAACGTGGAGGGTTCGTTCAGGACGTAGCCCGCATGCACCCCGGTCGTGAGGACCGCGAGCGGACTGACCCACAAGCGACCTTGGTCGAGGTCGGGAAGGGTGGTGGTTTGGGCTTGCGCGGAGGCGAACGACCCGGCCGCCAAACCCGCTGCGAACAACGCGTGCAACAGTTTCATGACCCAAAGGTGCAGAAGGCGAGACACCTCGGGGAGGACATTCGCCCTACTTTTGAACACAAAGGCACTTGCAATGACCAAGGCCCAAACATTTGGCGAATTCATCATGGACCGGCAAGCGGACTTTCCGTTTGTGTCCGGTCAACTCACGCGGCTCCTCACCGACATCGGGGTGGCGGCCAAAATCGTGAACCAGCAAGTCAACCGCGCAGGGTTGACTTCGATTCTCGGAGCGTCCGGGAACACCAACATTCAAGACGAGCAGCAGCAAAAACTCGACGTCTTCGCGGACGACACGTTCATGCGCATTCTGTCCGCGGGGAAGAGTGTGTGCGGGATCGGGTCCGAAGAACGCGAGGACTTCGTGCTGTGCGGGGAGAACGGCGAGGGCCGCACCGGCAAGTACCTCGTGTTGATTGATCCACTCGACGGGTCGTCCAACATTGACGTCAACGTCAGCATCGGCACGATTTTCAGCATCGTCCGGCGCAT
>JBDQOS010000242.1:0-7985 GCA_040261075.1 Flavobacteriales bacterium | reverse complement strand
CATTGGGGCAGACATCGTCATGGCGTTTGACGAATGCCCGCCGTACCCGTCGACCTACGAATACGCCAAGAAAAGCATGGAGCTCACCCACCGTTGGTTGCATCGTTGCGTGCAACGGATGAAGGAGACCGAGCCGCTGTACGGCCACGAACAGGCGTTGTTCCCGATTGTCCAAGGGTCGACCTATCCGGACTTGCGGCGGGCGTCGGCGCATGCTGTGGCAGAAGTGCCTTCTTTGGGGTACGCTATCGGAGGGTTATGTGTGGGCGAGCCCCACGAGGACATGTACGCCATGTGCGAGGAGGTGTGCGCCATTTTGCCGGAGGATGCTCCGCGTTACATGATGGGAGTTGGCACTCCTGTGAACATCTTGGAAAACATTGCCTTGGGGGTGGACATGTTCGATTGCGTGATGCCCACGCGAAATGCTCGAACCGGAACGTTTTACACGTGGGACGGCATCATGAACATGAAAAACGCCAAATGGAAAACGGACATGAGTCCCCTTGACTCCAAGGGAACGGCACCGGTGGACCACATGTACAGCAAGGCGTACGTACGACACTTGTTTCACGCGAATGAATTGCTGGCCTTGTACATCGGTTCTGTGCACAACCTGAGTTTCTACCTCGACTTGGTGCGCGAAGCGCGCAAGCAGATTCAGGCCGGGACGTTCCGAGAATGGAAAGACCGGATGGTGGTTCAACTTGCTCAGCGCGTGTAATCGGATGAACCGCCTCGACCGCTACCTCGTCGGCCAGTTCTTGGGCACGTTTGTGTTCATGCTCGGCGTGTTTTGTGCGGTGGTGGTGGTGTTTGACCTGATGGAACACCTCGGGCGGTTGCTCGACCACCAAGCTCCGCTGTCCGACACGGCGCTCTACTACTTGAACGTCTGCTTCCACTTCGCGTCGCTGCTGATGGGGTTCATTGTGTTTTTGACCATCATTTGGTTCACGAGTCGCTTGGCCCAAAAAAGCGAAATCGTCGCCATGCTGGCCGGGGGCATGCCGTTTGGGAGGTTGCTTCGACCGTATTTCTTCGCCTCGAGTTTGCTGGTGGCAATTGCACTGTTGCTGAGTCACGTGGTGGTGCCTCGCGCCAACGAACAGAAGCTTGCGTTTGAGGAGAGCTTTGTGAACACCTCGGTTCACGTGAAAGACAGGAACCTCTACCGGGAGGTGGCGCCCGGCACCGTGGTGTATTTCCGCAGCGTCAATTACGGCCGTGGAACGGGCTACAAATTGCAGCTCGAGCAATGGGACGGAAACGTCCTCCAGCAACGGATTCTCGCCGCCAAGGCGACCTACCTGCCTCAAGACAGCCTGTGGCGGCTTGTCAACGTCGGGGTGCGTGATTTCAAGCCGGGGGGACGTCAGCATCACCGGTTCATGTCCCGACTCGACACCGCCTTGACGATGCGGATGGACGATTTCGCAGAACGGAATGAGGTTGTGGCGACGATGCCGACGCCCGTGCTTCGGGAATACATCGGCACGGTGCGGGAACGCGGAGCCGACACGGCGAACCTGGAACTGACCCTCCACGGCCGGACAGCCAATGCCTTGGCCATCCTTGTGCTGACCTTGATTGGCGTGTCGATTGCGGCACGGCGACTTCGTGGCGGCACCGGCCTGCACCTCTTTGCAGCCGTCCTGATTGGCTTCACGTACGTGTTCGCTTCGAAGGTGATTTCGGTTTGGGCGGCCTCGGTTGGGTTGCCGGCATGGTTCCCGTTGAACGAAGCTGGGCTCAGGTTTGTGGCCGCTTGGTTGCCCAACCTCCTCTTCGCAGGCTTGGGGGTGTGGCTCTATCTCAAGGCCCCGAAGTAGGAAAGCAGTAACTTGGGGCAATGCTCTCCTTCGTTCGACCTCCCATCTTCAAGGTGATTGCCGCCGGTTTGGTGACAATCCTGACGTTGACGGTCCGGGCCCAACTTCCGACGTGGGTGGACGACATCGCGCCCATCGTGCACACGCATTGCGCCCGGTGCCACCACAACGGGGGGGCGGGGCCGTTTCCCCTCCTGACTTACGAGGACGTGTTTTTCACTGCGAACATGGACGTGCATGTCATGCAGGACGGCGAAATGCCGCCGTGGCCGGCCGATCCGGATTACCGGCATTTCGTGGGGGAGAACGTGCTGAGCGAACAGGACGTGGCCTTGTTTACGGAGTGGTACGAGACCGGCATGGCCTACGGCGACGAGTCGGTGGTGGTGGAGGTGCCGGAATTTGGGCCGCAGGGGACGTTGCTGGAGAGCTTGGACTTCGTGGCGGATTTCCCCGAGTACACGCTGCAAACCGACAACGAGGAGTACCGGTGGTTTGTCGTGTCGACGGACTTTGAGGAGACGAAGTACATCCAGGCCGTCGAGGTGATTCCCGGGTTGCCCGGCGCGGTTCATCACGCGGACATTTTCGTGGACAACACGGGCGCGTCGGCGGCGTTGGACGAGGCGGACCCGCTCCCGGGATTCAACGGAAGCACGGGCTGGCCCACGAACACGACGTACATCAATGCGTGGCAGCCCGGCGCGCTCCCGGCCCGGTACCCGGACGGGTGGGGCATCGCGGTGCCGCCCGGCGCCGACCTCGTCATCGAGATCCACTACGGCCCGGACTTCGGAGGCCAAACCGACGACACCGTCATGAACCTCGAATGGGTCGACGAGCCCGAGTCGGAGATCCGTCCGATTTCGGTGGGCTGGAGTTTGGGCAACGGCGCCATGACCGACGGCCCCTTGGTGATCCCTCCCAACCAACTTTCGACCTTCCACCAAGAGGCGGTGCTTTGGAATTCGGACAAGAGCCTGCTCAGCATTTGCCCCCACATGCATTTGCTCGGCAAGTCGTACAAGGTGTGGATGGAAACGCCCGCGGGAGACAGCATTCCGCTCATTGACATTCCCCAATGGCATTTCGAATGGCAGTTCTACTACCGCTTTCTCAGCCCGGTTCACGTGCCGGCGGGCACGGTGTTCAAGACCGAAGGGGTGTACGACAACACGGTGTGGAACCCGCTCAATCCCAACGACCCGCCCGAGGAGGTGACCTACGGGTCGCTGACCACCGACGAGATGTTCTTGGTGTACGTGATTTGGTCGAATTACCAGGAGGGGGATGAAGATTTGGTGTTTGGGACGGTGGAAGAAGAGGAGGTGAGTGAGGTCGAACTGCATCAACACGCTCCGTCATGCCTGCTTTCTGTTGCGCCCAACCCCGCTACGGACAAGGCCACCGTGACTTGGCAAGGCGCCGCCGCCGTTCAAGCGGTGGTGCGGTCCATGGGCGGTGGGGTGGTTTGGACGGGGACGTTGGTGCCAGGCACGCAAGAACTTCCGGTGTCTCGTTTTGCTCCCGGCGCGTACGTTTTGACGGTGCAGGGCCCCGCAGGATCGCGCGAGTCGTTGCCGCTTTGGGTGGCCCGTTAACCCGCTGCGAGCGGTCCGCAGTAATTCGCCTGAACGGCTTGGGATGCCTGACGAGCTAAGGTTTCCTCTGCGAACAGCCCAAACACCGTCGACCCGCTTCCCGTCATCTGCACGTACTGCGCTCCGGCCTTCCGAAGTCCGTCGAGAAGCGCGCCTACTTGCGGGTGACGCGCAAACGCGCCGGGCTCGAAGTCGTTTGAGATGCGGTTGCCCCAATCGCGTACAGGCTCGTTGGCCAAAGCATTCCAGTCCGTGGTGCGTTCCGAGGGCGTAACTCCTCCAAACGCTTCGGCCGTGGAGATGTGGATGCCGGGGTTGGCCACCACGACCCAAACCCCGTCCAAGGGAAGGTCGAATGCGAGGGGGGCGACGTGCTCTCCACGCCCAGTCACAAGCGCCGGTTGCGCTTCCACGAAAAACGGGCAGTCGCTGCCCAATTCCGAAGCCAGTCCGATCAACTCCTCGCGGGACAAGCCGAGGTCGCACACCTCGTTGACGGCGCGCAACATGTACGTGCCGTCCGCGCTGCCGCCGCCGAGTCCGGCACCCATGGGCAGCACCTTGTGCAGGTGGGCCGACAGCCCGGGCAAGTTGTGCTCGGCCGCGAGCAAGCGGTGCGCTTTCACAACGAGGTTGTTTTCGCTGTCACCAGGGATGTCGAGGCCTGTCCACGTGGCGCGAAGCTCGCCGGGAGCCACCGAGTCGTCCACGAGAACCTCAAGGATGTCGGTCCAACCCAAGGGAAGGAAAATGCTCTCCAGAGCGTGGTACCCGTCTTCGCGCTTGCCATGGACGTGGAGTCCGAGGTTGAGTTTGGCGGGAGGGAAGAGGACCATGCGAGGACGAGTCGGTTCCGGTTCAGTCGATGTAGCCGAAGCGCTTGAGTTTGCGTTCGTCGTCGCGCCAGTTTTTGTCCACCCGAACGTACAGGTCCAAGAAGACCTTCTTGCCGAGGAACGCCTCGATGTCCTTGCGCGCGTCCATCCCGACGCGCTTGATCATCCGGCCTTGGGCCCCAACGACGATGTGCTTTTGGGATTCGCGGGCCACGTGGATTTCCGCGCGGATGCGCGTGATGTCCGGCGCGTCTTCGTAGGCTTCCACCACGACTTCGCAGCTGTAGGGAATCTCCTGTTTGTAATGCGTCAGGATTTTCTCCCGGACGATTTCGGACACAAAAAAGCGCATCGGCTTGTCGGTCAACTCGTCCTTGGGAAAGAAAGGCGGGCTCTCGGGGAGCTGGGCGACGATGCGTTCGAGCAGGGTGTCGACGTTGAAGTTGTGAAGCGCGCTGATGGGCACGACCGAGGCACGTGGCAATTTGGCGGCCCAAGCGTCAAGCTTAGCTTCGACGGCGGTTTGGTCTGTGGCGAGGTCAATCTTGTTGACCAACACAAACGTCGGAACGTCCATCGCCGCAATTTTCTCCAACGTCTCGGGGTGGGCCATGCCTTCTTCGTTCACTTCCGTCACCACGAGCAACACGTCTGCATCTTGCAAGGCGGTCTTGACGAACTTCATCATGCCCTCCTGCAATTTGTAAGCGGGATCCAGCACACCAGGGGTGTCGCTGTAGACAATTTGGTAAGCGTCGTCGTTGACGATGCCCATGATGCGGTGACGTGTGGTTTGGGCCTTGGCGTTGATGATGCTCAACCGCTCGCCCACAAGCCGATTCATCAGCGTGCTCTTGCCCACGTTGGGCGAGCCGACGATGTTGACGAAGCCCGCACGGTGGTCGGCGGGAATTTCAGACGAGGGAAGGGGTTGATTGTCAGTCACCGGGGGTGAGGTTGGAGGCCCAAAGGTACGTTTCCTCATGTGAAAGCATGCCAAGGAGTTTGCACATGCGAACAACTTGTGTACATTTGCCGTCCGTTGTTGGTCAAGGTCATGACTTGGTCGCCAAGGCAACGGAACCCACATCGCGGGGTGGAGCAGTTGGTAGCTCGTCGGGCTCATAACCCGAAGGTCGCAGGTTCAAGTCCTGTCCCCGCTACTTCAAGCCCGATGCACGAGAGTGCATCGGGCTTTTCATTTGCGCTACATTTGGCGCAGTTCTTTTGATTCCAAACCCCACTCAATGAAAGGCGTCGTCTTCACAGAATTCCTCGAAATGGTCGAACAGAAGTTTGGCATGGACATGGTCAACAGCCTGCTTGAGGAAAACAACCTTTCGTCAGGCGGAGTCTACTCAGCCGTCGGCACGTACCACCACGGAGAGATGGTGACGCTTGTCGTGGATTTGGGGAAACGCAGCGGAATGGACGTGCCCGATTTGTTGAAGGCCTTTGGGGGGTATTTGTTCAACACGTTCAAGTCGGGCTACCCCGAGATGTTTGCTTCGGCCACCAACGGGTTTGAATTTTTGCAGAGCGTGGACCAAGAGATCCACGTCGAGGTGCTCAAGTTGTATCCCGATGCGGAGCTTCCGTCGTTCAAAACGGAGTTGCTCGAGGAGCACGTCCTGCAGATGGATTACCGTTCCGACCGGGCGATGGGGGCCTTGGCTTTGGGGTTGATTGAAGCGTGCGGCAACCATTTCAACGAGGGATACGAAGTCGACTACCAACCCCAAACCGAAGACGGCAAGTACGTTCGGTTTGTCATTACGAGAAACGCCTAAGCTGGGCAGGGCATGTCGGAGGACGCCTACAAAAAAGCCTTTGAGCGCGAACGAGAAGCGCGAAAAGAAGCCGAGCGAATCACCGAGGCGAAAAGCCGCGAGTTGTTCGAGTTGAACACGGCCTTGAAGAAGTTGAACGAAGGGCTGGAGGAGCGCATCCGGGAACGGACTTCGGAGCTTGAGGCTGCGAGGAACAAGGCCGAAGCCAACACCCGGGCCAAGTCGGAATTCCTGTCCATGATGAGCCACGAGATGCGTTCTCCGCTCAATGTAATCGTGGGATTGACCGAACTGTTGGATCAACGAAAGCTCGAGGAGCCGGAAGGAGGGTACGTCCGAAACGCTCGTTTCAGCGCCCTTCAACTCCTGAACCTGATCAACGACATCTTGGATTTGAGTGCGATTGAGGCCGGTAAAATTGCGTTTGAAAGCACGCCGTTTGACCTGACTTATGCTGTGGATCAGGTGTTTTACGCTTTGGAGCAGCGGGCCATGGACAAGGGGTTGACTTGGTCGAAATCCATGCCCGACGACTTGCCGGCCCCGCTGAAAGGGGATGCTGCTAAGTTGAATCAGGTGCTCATCAATTTGTTGGACAACGCCATCAAATTCACCCGCGACGGCGGCGTCGAGATGAGGTTGACTCGCCTTGAAAGGCAGGGGAAAGAAAACGAGGTTTGGGTGGCCGTGGAGGTTTCGGACACCGGAAAGGGCATTTCGGAAGAAAACATCGACCGGATCTTCAACAAATTCGAGCAAGAAAACACGTCGACGCGTCGGGTCCACGGAGGCTCGGGATTGGGTTTGGCCATTTCCAAGCAACTGATCGAGCTGCAAGGGGGAAACATCTCGTGCGAGAGCGAATTGGGACAAGGAACGACGTTTCGGTTCGAATTGCCCTTCATCCATGAAGCTCGGGCGGAAGAAGACGAATTGGCGAAGGATTGGTCGAAGGTGGATTTGGCGGGATTCCGTTTGTTGATTGCCGAAGATTTGGAGGTGAATCGAATGCTGTTGCGCCAGATGCTGCGCAACAAGGGCATTGTGTTGTTCGAGGCAGAGAACGGAAAGGAAGTCCTGGAGGTGCTCAAAACCCACGAAGTCGACCTGATCTTGATGGACTTGCACATGCCTGAAATGGACGGCATCGAAGCGACGAGGGCCATCCGGGATGGTCGGGTCAAGGGGGTGGACTCGGAGTTGGCCATTGTTTGCTTGACCGCCGATGTGTTTAAGGAAACCAAGGAGTCCATCTTCAGCGCGGGCATGAACGACTTCGTCACCAAGCCGATTGAAATGCGGCGCTTGTTCCAGGTCCTGGGCCATTGGAGGAAGCAAATCGACTCGCGAAGGGAGTCGTAGGCCTGAGCGGTGCAATCTCCACCTACCTTCGCTTCATGCGAAATCTCTTGGGTTGGGTCGCTGCTGTGACCGCGTTGCTCGTGCTCGGATTGGCGCTGTTGAAGGACCAACATGCTGAGCCCGGTCGTTCTGTCGAACACAAGGACAAATTTGAACCCAACCGTTGGTTGGAATGGAAGTGGAGCTACCCTGACGATCGGTGGGACCCGTCGCAGGCGGATGCGGCGTACCGGGAGGCACAGTTGCATGCGCAGCACGAAGGAGCACGGGTTTTGAATGGCTCTTGGACCCAACAGGGCCCGTTGAACCTCAGCGGTCGCTTGAACCTGATCCACGAAGACCAGTCGAGTATAACCAACCGAATCTATGCCGGGGCCGCCGGGGGCGGGCTGTGGCGTTCAATTAACGGAGGCAATTCGTGGGAACCGATGACGGACTTGTTCGAGCACCTGGCGATTGGGTGTTTGGCGCTTCACCCCGAGTCGAGTGAGATTCTGTACGTCGGCACCGGCGACCCTCAAATCAGCGGCCACCCACGCATCGGAGGCGGCATTTACAAGTCCT
>JBDQOS010000241.1:0-3976 GCA_040261075.1 Flavobacteriales bacterium | reverse complement strand
TTGCCAAACGTGGGGCCTCACGTCGTGGTTTGCCGATGAATTCTTCGAAACCAAGCAAGTCGTTCACGTCGACCTTTCCTCGAAGTAAAGGCAAAAAGAAGAGGGCCCAAGGGCCCCCTCCGTAACCTGCAAGAAAATTGAAACCAACATGGCCGATGACCATGTCGGTAAGCAAGACGAAAGTCGATTCCGAGGGTTGCCTGTCTTTTTGAGAAAAAATCACCGACGGCCCCTTCAATAACGCAACTCCCTGTTTTAGAGTTGATTAGAAACTAAATTTGTACCCAACACCTCGTATCGAATGAAAGTGAACGGGGGTTTTGGGGTCCTTTTCAAAGGTCTTTCGGAACGCCAAAATGAAGTTGTCGATGGTCCGAGTGGAGGGCAAGATGTCGTATCCCCAAACCAATTGAAGGATGTCTTCCCGGCTCACAACCTCGCCCTCTCTGCCTATCAGAAGTTTCAAAAGCATGGCTTCGCGCTTGGAAAGCTTGCGTGCGGTGCCGTCGTGGGCGATGGCTTCGAACGCCACAAAGTCGACGTGGCCCTTTCCGATGGTGGCCTCCCGCAACTGAGTCCAGGCGTCGGAAGGGGTTTGGTCGATCAAGCGGTCCAAACGCAACAGCAGCTCCTCCATGAGAAACGGCTTGCCGAGGTAATCGTTGGCTCCCAACTTCAACCCCTCCACGCGGTCAGGCCCCTCGTTGCGCGCCGTGAGGAACAGGATGGGCGTGTCGATGCCCTCCAACCGGGCGGTACGGCACACTGCAAACCCATCCATTCCCGGCATCATGACGTCGAGAATGGCAGCCGCAAACCGTTGGTTTCGAAGCGCTTCCAGCGCATCTGGGCCGTTGTCCACCTCCACCACCTTGTGGCCCTCTCCCCTTAAATTCAACGAAAGCATCTGACGCAACGAGGGCGTGTCCTCGGCGAGAAGCAAACGCGCGGCGGTGGGGTTTGGTTGTACTTTTGGCATGATGGACGACGCAAAGATGACGCGGCTTCGCGAGATAGGAAACAACACCATTGCCGCAGCCTTGGGGATGGAAATCACCGAGGTAGGCGAAGGCGTGGTTCGCGGGAAATTGCCTGTCGATGCTCGAACACATCAACCCTACGGTTTGTTGCACGGCGGCGCGAGCGTGGTGCTCGCAGAGACGTTGGGAAGCATCGGCTCGCATGCGCTTGTTGAAGCTTCTGGAAAAGGGGCTGTGGGCATTGAAGTCAACGCCAACCACGTGAAAGGAGTGCGCTCAGGATGGGTGCACGGCGTCGCCACGCTGGTGCACCGCGGTGGTAGGCTGCACGTTTGGAACATTGAAATCCAGGACGACGAAGGAGACTTGGTTTGCACGTCTCGCCTCACGGTTATGATTGTGCCACGCCGTGACTGAAACGTTTTTTGACGACGCGCCTCGTGCTGCAGCCAAGGTCAATTCAGCAGCGACTTCAGAGCCGATGCTTTGGTGGAGACCTCCGGGTCACACCGACGTGTTCACCTTGATCCCGGACGCCAGCGGCACCTCCACGTTTCACTTCGCCCCGTTTGACGTGGCCGGTGGCGCTCCAGAAATTTCGTGGAGGGGACACGCGGTGCGCACCACGCCTCCCGCACCGGGCACCCTCCCACACATTTCTACCCCGACCATGCCGGACACCACCCGCGCAGAGCACGTCGGGAACGTTGAAGCAGCCTTGGCCGCCATTCGAAGCGGGGCAATCGACAAGGTGGTGGTCTCCCGAACACGTGTATCTGAAGACGCCGCTCCCCCGGAATTGGCCTTCACGAACCTGTGCACGCTTCATCCTCACGCGCTCGTCTACCTCATGCATCACCCCGTCGAGGGCACGTGGTGCGGCGCCACGCCTGAACTGTTGCTCCGCGCTCAGCAGCACGATGTGGACACGGTTTCCCTGGCAGGAACCCGCAGGAAGGGGTCGGACGAGGCGTGGACGGACAAAGAGCGTCAAGAACAGCAAGTTGTGACGGATCACGTGCTGGAAGTCTTGGACAAACTTGGCGCGGAAGACGTCAACCAAGACGGACCTCGTGACAAGCGCTACGGAGAATTGGTTCACTTGGAAACGCGCATTTCGGCTCGCTACCCAGGCGACCTTCACGCCTTGGCCAAAGCGCTTCACCCCACCCCTGCCGTTTGTGGGCGACCCGTGGAAGCCGCGGCCAACTTCATCCGGACCCACGAGCGGCACAACCGAACGTACTACGCGGGCTTCCTTGGTTGGTCCTCCCCCTTGGGCTGCGCGTATTACGTCAATTTGCGTTGCGCGCATTGGGCTGAAAACGGCGTGGCGCTGTTTGCCGGTGGTGGCATCGTGGAGGGTTCTGTTCCGGAAAGCGAATGGTCAGAGACCGAGGCCAAACTCCAAAGCATCTCCCCCGCCTTCCAAGGCTGAGCACCCCGTACCTTCGCGACATGCACATGAGCAGCTCGCATCCTGCGGCCGCCGTTCTTGCGGCGGTGCTGGCCGAACAAGGCGTGCGGCACGCGGTCGTCAGTCCCGGCTCACGGAACGCACCGCTGGTGCTCGCCCTGCACCACGAGCCCGCAATCCAAGTGCACGTGAGCCTCGACGAACGTTCGGCGGCGCACCACGCACTCGGCCTTGCGCTGGCCACGTGGAGCCCGGTTCCGGCTGTGTGCACCTCCGGGACGGCTGCACTCAATCACGGCCCAGCCTTGGCCGAGGCGTTCCACGCCCGCATTCCCCTTCTCAGCATCACGGCCGACCGACCCGCCGACGTGGTGGGACGAGGTCACGGACAATCGATCGCCCAGGCGGGCGTGCACGCGGCGCACACGGTGCACCACGACGTGCTCGACGAGTCGTGCATGGACGTCGCAGAATTGACAAGACGTGCGCGCCGCGCAGTGCGCCTCGCCCTCGAAGGTGGCCCCGGCCGAAGCGCCGGTCCCGTTCACCTCAACGTGCCTTTTGAAGAACCCCTTTACGACCTCGCCCCGGCCCCAACCCTTCCTGCGCTGTCCGGTGCTCCGCCGAACCTCGAGCCGTCCTCCGACCCGCATGTCCTTCCCGTTCCGCAAAAGCTTCGGGAGGCAATCGACCGAGGTCGCGTCGTGGTGTTGGCCGGGCCGCGCCCCGTGATGGCGGCTCGCTCGGCTTCGGCCCACCTCCAGGTCAATTTGCCGTGCCTCGCAGAACGCGGTAGCGGGGTCACTGGACCTTGCGTCGTGTACGGCGCCGAGCGCGTGCTGCAAAACGGCGCCTGGCCTGAAGCACTCCAGCCCGAGGCCGTGTTGACCCTGGGACTCCCGCCCATGTCGAAAGCACTTCGAAACGCCATGGACGGCATTCCCCATTGGCACGTTGGCGAAGACCTCGACGCAGAGGGGACGGGATGGGACGTTTGGGGCACGATGCAAGGCTCTGCGCCTGCCAAGGTGCTTTCCTTGTCGTCCCCTGCATGGCAACTTCAGGCGTGGACTCACGTGAAGACGCATTTGGACAACGTGACAACCGCCTGCGAAGGCAACTGGAGTGATTTGATGGCTTGGAAGACCCTGGTAGGCACCTGGAAGAATTGGGGTGAACAAGACCGGCCGAATGGCCTGCACGTGGCCAACAGCGCATCCGCTCGTTACGCCCAATGGTTGAACGTCGACGAGGGTTGCCAGGAACAGGCCTCCTTTCATGCCAACCGAGGCGTGGCTGGAATCGACGGATGCACGTCCACCGCGCTGGGCTGGCATGCAGGGCGGCACGACTCCAACAAGTCCGCCACAACGTGGCTCGTCACGGGAGACGTGGCGTTTCACTACGACTCCAACGCCTTTTTGGCGGAGCCCTCTTTGCAGCGTCAAGGACTGAAGGTGGTGGTGATCAACAACGGCGGCGGAGGCATTTTCCGCTGGCTTCCGGGAACGCAACACGGCGAGGTGTTTCATCGGCATTTTGAAACACCCCCCGCCCGGCCCGTGGCCTCGGTGGCCCA
>JBDQOS010000240.1:0-9871 GCA_040261075.1 Flavobacteriales bacterium | reverse complement strand
CCGCAAAATGTTGTCAAGGCTTGAAGGACGGGGCTGAGCCCAAGCGTCAAAGGTGCTCTCCGCTTCGTGAGCGGAACGTTCGTTGCAAGAAAAAAGAGCGTCGGAGAAGAGTGAATTCATGAACGAAGTTTTGGATTGTTCCCCATACAACGAACAAGGGCGCACCGTATTGTGTGCACCCTTGGCCAAATCATGAAACAGGCGATCCTCACCTCGGGGTGAGCACCAGGTTTTGGTCTTCCACCATGCGGCGGAGGTTGATCAGCGCATAACGCATCCGGCCCAACGCCGTGTTGATGCTCACGTTGGTCTCCTCTGCGATTTCCTTGAAGCTCAAGTTGTGCTCGAGCCGCATCTGCACCACTTGTTGCTGTTCTTCGGGCAAGTCCGGCAACAGCTGGCGCAATTCGTCCATGATCTCTCCTTCCACCAGGCGTTCCTCCACGCTCGGCGCGTCGTGAGAAAGCGTCTCGAAGATGTCGAACTCGTCCGTCGGGCGAACCATGCGGCGCTTGCGGTTCCGGCGGAAATGATCGATGGCGGCGTTGTGCGCAATGCGCATCACCCACGGCCCAAACTTCCCTTCCTCGACGTACCTGCCGGATTTCAGGATTTGGACCACCTTGATCCACACGTCTTGGAAGAGGTCGTTGGCGATTTCTTCGTCGCGCACCACAAAGTGAATCTTGGTGAAGACCCCCTGCTGGTAGCGGTTCAACAACGTTTCGAAGGAGCGCTCGTCGCCGTTTCTGTACGCGCGGATGAGCTCGCGGTCGGTTTGGGATGCATGCATGACACAACTCGTTTAAGTTCACGTTCTTCCGCCGGGACGGTCCCAGCGCAGGAGCTTCATGAAATTGGACTGGAGTCGAGTGTGTCTATCGCGATGCGTTCAAAAGGGTTCAACCGAACAAGACCTAAAGTACTCTTATTAACTGACAAGACCAAACCTCAGGTACCTTCGACGTGTTAAAAACTGCAATGAAGATTGACATCCACGGCGCCCGCGTCCACAACCTGAAGGACGTTTCAGTCAGCATCCCCAAGGAGAAACTGACTGTGGTGACGGGTCTGAGCGGTTCGGGAAAAAGCAGCCTCGCGTTCGACACGTTGTACGCGGAAGGGCAGCGGCGCTACGTGGAAAGCCTAAGCTCGTACGCGCGCCAGTTCCTGGGCCGGCTCGAAAAGCCCGACGTCGACCGCATTGACGGCCTCTCCCCCGCCGTAGCCATTGAACAGCGCAGTGCCGCCGGCGGCCCACGCAGCACCGTAGGAACGCGAACCGAGATCCTCGACCACCTCCGCATGTTGTTCGCGCGGGTGGGCGAAACCCGATCCCCGGTCTCGGGCGAGATCGTTCGCAAGGACCGCACGACCGACGTGGTCGACGCCATCCTGTCGAGCACCGCGGACCGCCTCATGGTCGTCGCGCCGCTGCAAGCCCGTGCTGACCGCTCCGCCGAAGACCACCTGCGTGTCCTGCAACAGCAAGGCTATTCGCGTGTGTGGACCACGGACGGGGCTGTCCGCCTCGAAGACGTCTTGCCCGAGGCCGTCCTCGGGCTGGTCATCGACCGCTTCTCCCCGGCCTCGGCTCAGGAAGACCCCGGACGCGTGGCGGACAGCGTCGAGACGGCCTTCTTTGAAGGGGGCGGGCGATGCCAGCTCTGGAGCGCGGGCGACGACGGCGAGCCCACGTGCCAGGAATTCAACGACCGGTTCGAACGGGACGGCATCCTCTTCCCGGAACCGACCCCGGACATGTTCAACTTCAACAGTCCAGTCGGGGCCTGCAGCACGTGCGAAGGGTACGGCCACGTCTTGGGAATCGACCCCGACAAAGTCGTCCCCGACCCGACCAAAAGCCTGTACGGCGGAGCCGTCGCGCCTTGGCGTGGCGAGCGCACGGGCCGCTGGCGCGAACGCCTGTTGATGGGCGCGGCGGAAGCCGGTCTCCCGGTTCACGTGCCCTGGCACGAATTGACCGAAGCTCAACAGGAGTTGGTTTGGAACGGTTGCGCGCACTTCAAGGGCATCCATGCGTTTTTTGCCACCCTCGAGGCCAAGAGCTACAAAATCCAAAACCGCGTCATGATCAGCCGCTACCGCGGCCGGACCCTCTGCGGAACTTGCAAAGGCACACGACTCGGCAAGGACACGCAAAACGTGTTCGTGGGAGAACACACCCTCCCTCAATTCTTGGCCATGCCAATCGACGAGGCCCTTGCCACGTTGAAAAGCTGGGACTTGTCCGAGAACAATCGACGCGTCGCAGAGCGCCTGTTGTGGGAAGTCGAATCCCGGTTGCAGTGCCTTCTTGATTTGGGGCTTGGATACCTGACACTTTTGCGAAGCAGCCCCACGTTGAGCGGCGGCGAATCCCAGCGCATCGCCCTAAGCTCGTGCGTCGGGAGTGCCCTCGTTGGCAGCACTTACGTCCTCGACGAGCCCAGCATCGGGCTCCACCCCGAAGACACCGCACAACTCATCGGTGTGCTTCACCGCCTTCGGAACCAAGGCAACACCGTGGTGGTGGTCGAACACGACGACGACATTGTCACCGCGGCAGATCACGTGGTGGACATGGGGCCCTTTGCAGGTTCCTTTGGAGGCGAAGTGGTGTTCAGCGGAACCCACCAAAACTTGGCTGAACTCGACGAAGATCACCCTTCTTTGACAGCAGCTTACCGCAACGGCAGACAACGCATTGTCGTGCCATCCTCGCGCCGTTCGGTCCGAGACAAACTCGTCCTCAAAGAGGTTCGAGCCAACAACCTCAAAGGCTTTGACGCCACCTTCCCGCTGCGTTCCCTGGTTGCCGTGACAGGCGTGAGCGGCTCCGGCAAAAGCACCCTTGTCACCCAAATCCTCGTTCCTGCGGTTCAAGCGGAGCTTGACGGGTTTGGGGGAAGTCCCAAGGGGTGTTCCGGGCTGGAGGGCGACTTGCGGACCTTGGAGCACCTGGAATTCGTGGACCAAAACCCCATCGGCAAAAGCTCCCGCTCCAACCCCGTGACCTACGTCAAGGCCTTTGACGAAATCCGCTCCTTGCTTGCCGACACGTCGCACGCCAAGGCACGCGGCCTCAAACCCTCGCACTTCAGCTTCAACATCTCTGGAGGTCGGTGCGAATCCTGCGAAGGCGAAGGCTACGTCACGGTGGGCATGCAATTCATGGCCGACCTCAAACTCCTGTGCGACGAATGTCGCGGCAAGCGCTTCCAGGACCACGTGCTGGAGGTCACCTACCAAGGCAAAAACGTGCACGACATTCTGACCATGACGGTCGACGACGCCCTCCTCTTCTTCGCCCCGGAACCCGGCAAGAAGCCCTCCGCCACGATCCGTCGCCTTCTCGCCAAACTCCAACCCCTCCAAGACGTCGGCCTGGGGTACGTGGCGCTCGGCCAGGGTTCCAACACGCTCAGCGGCGGCGAAGCGCAACGCATCAAGCTCGCCGCCTTCCTCGCTCGGGGCGACCGACAAGGCCACACCCTCTTCGTCTTTGACGAGCCCACCACCGGCCTGCACGCGCACGACGTCGCCAAACTCCTCGAGTCCTTCGAAGCCCTCCTGGGGCAGGGCCATTCCGTGGTGGTGATTGAGCACCACCTCGACGTGATCAAATGCGCGGATTGGGTCCTCGACCTTGGGCCGGAAGGAGGCAAGCGGGGCGGCCACCTCGTCCACGCCGGCACTCCCGAAAGTTTGGCACAAAACATGCAATCCTTGACTGGAAAGCACCTCGCCCCCAAACTCCCAAAAGCATGACTCGCCTAGCCCTGTTCTCACTCCTGACCCTCGTGGCACTCACAAGTTGCAACGCCCAGCAACCCGCTCCGGGCTCCGATCTCGTTCCTTCGGACAGCCTCCGCGCGTCAAGCTGGTGTGGGGTCCTCAGCCCCGACGCGTACCGCGTGTTGCGGGAGCAAGGAACAGAACCTCGGTTCTCCGGTGAATTTTGGCTTCACGACGAAGACGGGGTCTACGTCTGCATGGGCTGCGGCGCGCATTTGTTCGATTCGGGCGCCAAATTCAAGAGCAACAGCGGCTGGCCGAGCTTTTACGCTCCCGCCGGAGCCGAAGGAGTCGGAGAACACGTGGACTTGAGTCACGGGATGCGGCGTATGGAGGTCGTGTGCAACGCCTGCGGAGGCCACCTTGGCCACGTGTTTGAAGACGGGCCGCCCCCTACAGGCCTTCGGTACTGCATCAACAGCGTGGCGCTCGATTTCGTGCCACGGGACAGCATCGACGCCAAGCTGGCAGCTGTCGAACCGGCGGAGTAAGCTGCAAAAAAAAAAAGAGGTCCTGACCGGGACCTCTTTTTTGATGCCTGTTGGCTCCGTGCGTCTTAGCGAGGGCTCTACTTCGACTGGAGTTTTTCGCGCAGCTCAGCTGCAGTTTCAGAAGCAGTGGTGTTCTCACCAATCAACTTCCATCGCAATTTGGAAGATTCACAATCGACAAGCGTCACAGTAATCATGGGTTTGTCATCTACGCAGCCATATTGCGCATAAACAACTCCTTGTGCACCAGCCAATTGCCCAGCCTCAACTATTTCAGAGTCATTCACAACTCCGGAAAGAGAAAGTTTTTGCTCATCCAAAATTGCTTCTAAATTTTTTCGATCGACAATTTCGAATTCACGAAGTAACTCGAACTCAATGTAATCGGCAAGAGCGCTGCCATTATCCTTGCTTCCGCCGCATTTCTCTCCCGCTTTACCCACTACTGCGACTTTGCTAATTACAGAGCTGCTTGATTTCCCCTCATTGAACTTGAACGTAGAATTTACAGCTGGACGCGCACTAGATGTCAATGCTCCACCATTAGAATTTGATGCCGTATTTGAATTCGTTGAACTGGCTCCGGACGAGGATTTTAATCCATTGTAACAAATGAACGACTCGTTCTGTGCATTGATTACCTCCTGCCCTCCAACAACGTTGCCTTGACTATCCGTAATGGCCCGAGTTCTTCCGTGCAAACTCACACGACCATTAACAACTCCCGTTGTTGTGAGTTGCATTATTAAAATTCGCCTTGAGGGGCCAGCAGCAGCTTGCCGCTTGTCAGGAGTGACAAACCATGCACCATCACGTGTAGCCAAATCGAATCCTTGATCGAAGTAAGCTAGAGACTCTTCCATGATGAAACCTGACACGGCATTCATGTAGTTGTCCTCCGCGCCAATCGTCACCCACGAGTCGTAGAGCAAGGTCTCGTCGAGCGTGGTGTCGTAGCGCTGGATGTCTGCAGCCAACGCCCCTCCCTTGGGGTGTTGGTAAAATGACGTGGTAGAAGTGATGGACATCGGTGATTTTGCTTCGCCGTACACCGCATCGAGAATGTCGCCTTCGTTTTCCATCACGGCATACACGCGGTATGTGTCACCTGGAACCTTGCCCATGTTATCGATGTAGTCCACTTCGAGACGGACAAATTGAGCCGAAACTGAAGCGTTCGCCGCCAAAGCCAAGCCGAGAGTCAAAAATTTGTTCATTGTCGTTATTGTTTGGAGCAGTGCCCGCCCCAAGATAAGCAGGGCGTGGATTACTTCAAGATGCGGTCGTTGGAGCGCACCTTTCTTCCGCTGCCGGGACGGCTCCGGAACGCAGAGCGCAAGGGCACGAAGTACCCAAATGACAATTCATGTGAATGGGAACTCAGCAGGTTTTCGCCCACCGTGATGTCGTAGTTGTACCCCAACGTGAAGGCGCCGTAGTTCAGCCCCGTGCTCAACACGAAGGCATCCTGGGGTCGAAACCCCACCCCAAACCACGAGGTGCCGTTCACAATCGCCCGCAGGTTCAGGTCAAGTTGCGCAGAAGTTGCGTCGGTCATGCGGAACAACGCGCTGCCCTGAGCGGCCACCAAACGGCTTACGTTGTAGAGGTACGACCCCATGAGGTGGTAGTGCCGAACCAGTCGGTTGGCGTCGTCGTCCACTCCGGCAAGGTTCAGCTTGTCTTGCATCAAATTGAACACCGCCATTCCAAAATAGTAGTCTTTGCCGTAGACCATCATGCCGGCGTTGAAATCGATGCCAAACGTCGACTCCACAGTTCCCGGCAAGCTCGCGTCTCCCTGTTGGTAGACCTCGAGGTCGGTGCCGTCGAACACGAACTGGTTTCCCTTCATGCTCAAGCCAAACGACACCGCGTCTTGGTTGTTCAACAAAATGCTGTACGCGCCGGTCAGTTCCATTCCCGTCTGGCGAATGGCCCCTCCCATGTCGTCGTTGTAAAGCACGAAGCCCGCGCCCACACCGTTGGGCATGGCTTGGTGCCCGCTGAGCAGCATGGTCGTCGGACCTCCACTGAACCCCGCCCACTGGTTTCGATAGGTGGACGACAGCACCGTGCCAGGCTCGGTCCCTGCCACCGCCGGGTTGGCCAAGTAGGTGTTGGTCACAAACTGAGATCGGCGGAGCTGCTGTTGCGCCACCGCGGACCAAGATGTGGCGCCGAGCGCCACCAACAAGACGAGTGCGTTTTTCATGATCCTCAGTACTTCAAGGTTACCGTTCCACGAATGGGCAAGGCTTGCGGGAACAATTCAATGGTGTAGTAGTAGTCGGCGACAGGCAACCTTGCTCCGTTGAATCGGCCGTCCCACCGTTCCAGTCCGCCGGTGGTTTCGAATACTTTTTGGCCCCAGCGGTTGAAGACCAAAACCTGCGATTCCGGGTAATCTTCCAACCCACCCACAACCCAATCGTCGTTCTTGCCGTCGTCGTTGGGCGTCAAGGCATCCGCAATGAACAGGCACCCTTCGATGGCCTCGACCGTCTGCGAAGCCGAGCGACGGCATCCCACGGCGTCTGTGACGGTGACCGTGTACGTGTCTTCCGTCAACCCAACGGCCGTGGAGGTGGACTGGCTGAAGGGATCGCTCCAAGCGTACGTGAACGGGGCCTCGCCCCCGTTTACGCTCACCGTGGCTGTCCCGTCTGCGGCGTTCCAGCACGTCACGGGAGAGGTCAAGGTGCTCAGCTCCATGTCGGTCACGAAATCGATGCCGATGCTGAACGACTCCGCGTAACTGCAACCGATTTGGTCGGTCACCAAGGCCGTGTAGGTCATCTCACTCAAGTTGTTGAGGTTGGCGACGTTGCCGGCGGTGTCGAGCACCACCCAATCGTATTCTTGGTCGGACACGGTGCCCCCAATGGGGAACACGTCGGCCGAACCGTTGCTCATGCCTGTGCACGTGGCGTTCGATGCGGCAATCAAAAAGTCCAAAGGCGCAGGCGCCTCCACTTCGAACAACGCCGTCAGTTGGCATCCCGACGTGTCGGTGACCGTCGCCACGTAATCCCCGGCACAGAGGCCAATGGAATCCAAGGACAACCCGCCGGTCGAGGTGTTGAAGTACGTCACGTCCAGTGCTCCCATGCCTCCTTGCGCAGCCAAGGCAACCTCGCCGTCGCAATCCAGCCCGCAGGAGGGGTTGGTGATGTCTCCAATTGTGATTTCGAGGGGCGCAGGTTCTTCGATGACAATCAGTTCCTGCTCCGATTCGCAGTCGAAATCGTCAAAGACGTTCACGAGGTACGTGCCGGGACCGAGGTCGAGCAATCCGTCCGCGGCAAGCACTGTTTCGTTTTGGTTGGTCAAGTACAACTCCCCAGACCCGCCAGATGCTTCCGCAACAATGAATCCGTCCGAATCCCCCGCACAAACCACGTCGCCGTAGCTCAACGCCACTTCGATGGCCTCGGGGCAGTTCACGTACAGGGTGTCTTTCAGCACGCAGCCGTTGGCGTCGCTGACGGTGAACACGAACTCCCCGTCCCCGTCCTGGCACACCAGCCCGTCCCAGACAAGACCCGTCTCGTTTTCCGTGGGAGCGATGTTTTGGCCACTGGGGTTGACGGCGCTTACCGTCAAATTGCCCGTCCCGCCCAGCAACGTGGAGTCGGGCAGCACCACCGTGGCGTCGGCCTCGCCGTAGCACGAGTTGTCGTCGGCCAAGGTGATCGCCGCCTCGATGGCCGGCGGCGAGCTGACCGAGAAATACGTCGTGTCGCGGCAGCCGTATTGGTTGACCACCTGAACTTCGTAATCGCCTTCAGTCAAGCCCGGAAACTGGTTGGAAGCCGTTTGGCTGAGCACTTCCTCCCCGAGAAGAAGCGTGTACGTGGTTTCCTCCGCGTCTTGATCCAACCCCAAAAACTCCACTTCCACGTCTGTCGACACGCCTGCACACGCCGTCACAAGTCCCGTCACGTTGGGATCCACCGAAGCGTAATCGGCGCATGGGTTCTCAACGCTGATGGCCCCGTCGGCGTCGGCGTTCAGAAAGTACAACTGGTCGTTGTTGCTGTCGCCCTCAATGAACACCTGAAGGTTCAAGTTCAGCGTCCAATCGCCGCACGTCGTGACGCGTGCCACCACGATTTTCAAGTCGTCGCCGGCCTTGGCATTCTGAGGAGCGGGGTTGGTGGTGACAAAGGCGCTGCCGTCCGCAACTTGCGTACCGCAAATGGCGCTTCCGTTCACAAGCGGCGTGGAGATCCAACTGGGAAGCTGCCCGGGCTGGTTGCCACTCAGCATCCCAATGGTCCAGAACGTGTCGTATTGGTACGTTTCCAATCCAGAAATCCCCCACAACGCGGAACTGTTTGTGGCATCCATGACCATCGACCCGGCCACCGGGTTCCAGCATCCGCAAGGTGCGTTCAACCCCAACGTTCCCCCGTCGGGGTACACCGCGACGTCTGAGAAAATCGCGCTAAGGACGTCCGTGGGGTTGGTGAAATTGACGTAGACCAGGTAGCTCACGTACCCGTCGAGGACGCCGGCCTCGTCAAAGGTGTCGTCTGGCGTCGGAGTGTTGGCGCCGTAGAAGGCGGTGTCCACCACCACTTCCACCCCAATGGCCTGTCCAAGCATGGCCACGTGCGAGATCAACAGGCTGGCCAACAGGACCAACCGAGAGCCAAAAGCGGGCCGTGTGTGCATATCGTTCATCAAAAGGACCTGGGTTAGGTGTCGTCGCAGGCGACGCAGGTTTAGATTTGGCTTGCAAATTAGCGGATTTGGACCACTCTTCCACCATGTCACGGGATGCGGATTCAACGCCCCAGGGTGCACAACCCTCGTTTCGGGTGCTTCACGAAGACGCCCACGTGGTGGCCGTGGTCAAGCCCAACCGCCTGCTCGTGCACCGGACGGACATCGATTTCCACGAACCGCACAATTTGAGAGACCTCGTGAACAAAACCCGCGAGAAGAACGCGTGGTTGCAGCCCGTGCACCGACTCGACAAGCCCACAAGCGGCATTGTGCTCTTCGCCGCGCCCGGAGACGCGCTCAACGGCCTGAAACTGGAGTTTGTGCATCGTCGAACCACCAAGGTGTACTGGGCTGTGGTTCGCGGATGGACGGAAGACGAAGGAGTCGTAGAGAAACCCCTGCCAACGGCGCACAACCCCGAACCGAAGGAAGCGCGAACCGTGTACCGCACCTTGGCGCGCACCGAAATTGCTCACCCTGTGGGTCCCTACGAAACGGCGCGGTACAGCCTTGTGGAGTGCCGTCCCGAGACCGGACGTTTTCACCAGATCCGGCTCCATTTCCGGCACTTGAGGCACCCCCTCGTGGGCGATTCCCGCTACGGAGACAAGAAGCACAACCGATTCGTGGCCGCTTCTACCGGCACCGACACGCTCTTGCTTCATGCCGGACGACTTGAAGTGACCCACCCCGAAACGGGACGCACGATGAGGCTGACTGCCGGAGTTCCCGACGCGTGGGGTCCCGTCCTGGACGGCTGGGATTGGGACGGCGACGTGACGGGGGTGCCGAGGCACGACGAGGCGTCAATCTGAGGCAAAGGCAACCAAGCGCGGGCGGCGCGGGGT
>JBDQOS010000239.1:0-4355 GCA_040261075.1 Flavobacteriales bacterium | reverse complement strand
GGGACGGCTCGGGAAGCACGAACTCCAAAAACACGCCCAACTGCTCCCGGTAGAACCGCCCGTTCGATTGCACCCACAGGGCACCTTCCTGGTCAAAAAAGGGCCGGACCGGGCGGTCAGGAAATCCCGCGGGGTGCGTGGCACGCTCCAGGGTGGTTCCGTCCCATGTCATCAGTGCGGACTCCCCGCCCATGTGTTCGTGGGCGGAAACAAACCACAGCCGGTTTTCGGGGCCGAGCGTCAACCCGGTCACCCGATCTCCCACCAGCCCGTCCTCCTCGTGGAATTCACGCAGTTCGCGGCCGTCCCACATGAACGCTCCGCTGCCCACCGAGCCCAGCCACAGGTTTCCGTCGGCGTCTTCAACGGGGCCGAGGGGGTAGTCGGCGATTTGGCGCTGGTTGGTGGAGTCGTGCGGGACGGTCCGTTGATGCTTTGCCGGTTCGATGGACGCTCGGGCTGGGAGCGCTGGGAACGTGCACAGGAGCGCCAGCGCAGAAGCCAAACATGCGGTCGGGGTCATGCTGGCAAGGTAGTGCGGAGTCCGGAGGGGGATTACCTCCCTTCGGTCGGTGAACCCGGGTGGGGGGCTGATTACCCAAGCGGCGAAAGGCACGCCGCCAAGGGCGGCGGACTTTTTTGCGTCTTTTCGCCTGTGCCTGTGAGCGAGCTCACGCACGCCTCAAGACGCAAAAAAGGCACCCGGTTGGGTGCCTTTCTTGCTTGTAGCCCGTAGGGGATTTGAACCCCTGCTACCAGGATGAAAACCTGGCGTCCTAACCCCTAGACGAACGGGCCAAAGAGGAGCGCAAAGATAGTCAGGTTGTTCTTTCCCCGCAACCGACCCTCAAAAAAATGCGCAGGCGAGGTTGGGCCTGCTCAGGCGAGGTACGCGCGGAGCATCCACGAGGTCTTTTCCTGCTCGCGGATGTAGTCGCTCATGAGGGCGTTGGTGCCTTCGTCGTTGGCCTGACCGCTCAGGGCAAGGAGGGCGCGTTCGCGGACGAGGAGGACGCCGTACGCTGCGGCACAGTGGCGAACCGCCTCGACGCCGTCGGTGACGTCCTTCACGGCCGGGATGGTCGCGCCCGCCACGTAGTCCTGCATGGCATGGAGTGGGGTGCCGCCCAAGGTGAGGATGCGCTCGGCGACCTCGTCAATCTTGAGCTGGAGGTCGGTGTAGAACTCTTCGAATTTGAGGTGGAGTTCGAAGAAGTTTTGGCCTTGGACATTCCAATGGAAGCCGCGCACGTTCTGGTAGAAGACGTGAAGGTCGCAGAGCAGGGCGTTGAGTTCCTTGCTGAGGGCGGCGGCGTCTTCGGCGTTGAGGCCGATGGGGAGGTTGGTGTCCATGGGGCGGAAGGGTGTCAGTAGGCTTTGGCGAAGAGGACGCGGCGGGCGCTCGGGGCGCCGGTTTTGACGCAGGTACCGGGCGTGGTGTCGCCCTCGTAGGGGATGCACCGGATGGTGGCCTTGGTCTGTTGCTTGATCCACTCTTCCGTCTCGGCGGTGCCGTCCCAGTGGGCGCTCACGAAGCCGCCCTTGTCCAGGGCCGCGAGGAACTCGTCCCACGTGTCGGCGACGTGGGTGTTCTCGCGCATGCGGTCGTGGACGCGCGCCGTGAGGGAGCTCTGGATGTCGTCGAGTTGCTCGCGGACGTGGGCGGCGAGGCCGTCGAGCGACACGAAATCTTTCGTCTTCGTGTCGCGACGGGCGAGCTCGCACGTGCCCTTTTCGAGGTCACGAGGTCCCATGGCGATGCGCAGGGGCACGCCCTTGAGTTCGTACTCGGCGAACTTCCAACCACTCCGCTTCGTGTCGTCGTCGTCGAGCTTGACGCGAATGCCGGCAGCCTTGAGCTCGTCGGCGACCGCTTGGCACTTGGCGACGATCTCTTCCATTTGTTCTGGGCCCTTGTAAATGGGGACGATGACGACTTCAATGGGGGCGAGCTTGGGAGGAAGCACAAGGCCTTGGTCGTCGCTGTGAGTCATGATGAGGGCGCCCATGAGTCGGGTGCTGACGCCCCACGACGTAGCCCAAACGTGCGACTGTCCCCCCTCCTTGTCCGCGAACGTCACGTCGAACGCCTTGGCGAAGTTTTGGCCCAGGAAGTGGGAGGTGCCGGCCTGCAGGGCTTTGCCGTCCTGCATGAGCGCCTCGATGCAGTACGTGTCCTCGGCGCCCGCGAAGCGCTCGCTCTCGGTCTTCACGCCCTTGATGACGGGCATCGCCATGAAGTTCTCCGCGAAGTCCGCGTAGACCTCGAGCATCTTCTTGGCTTCTTCGACGGCCTCGTCCTTGGTCGCGTGGGCCGTGTGGCCTTCCTGCCAGAGGAATTCCGCCGTGCGCAAAAACAGGCGCGTGCGCATCTCCCAGCGCACCACGTTGGCCCACTGGTTCACGAGGAGGGGGAGGTCGCGGTAGCTCTGGATCCAGCCCTTGTAGGTGTTCCAGATGATGGTTTCAGAGGTGGGGCGAACGATGAGTTCTTCCTCGAGCTTGGCGTCGGGGTCGACGACCACTCCTCCTCCGTTGGGGTCGTTCTTCAGACGGTAATGCGTCACCACCGCGCACTCTTTGGCAAAGCCTTCGACGTGGGCAGCTTCCTTGCTCAAGTAGCTCTTGGGGATGAACAGCGGGAAGTAGGCGTTGACGTGGCCCGTGTCCTTGAACATGCCGTCAAGCACGTCCTTCATCCGTTCCCAAATCGCAAACCCGTACGGCTTGATGACCATGCACCCCTTCACGTCGCTGTGCTGGGCGAGGTCCGCCTGCACAACGAGCTCGTTGTACCATTTGCTGTAGTCTTCTTCGCGGGAAGTGAGCTTGCTGGCCATTTTTGGTATGGTTTGTGCGGTAGGGTTCTGTGACGTGAGAAGTCACGCAAAACTACGGAATGTCTTACCTTGAACCACGGATCATGAACGCCTCCTTCCCTTCCCTCAGACTTGGGTCCTTCGCGGCCTTGTTCGCCTTGCTCCTCGTGGTCGTGTCCACCGGATGCGGCAGCTTGATGCAGCGCACCGCCAGCCTCGAAGATGACGAACTCTACCTCGACCGAGGGGAGGAATTCATCACCGACGCCGAATATTTGGCCTACGCCTACGAACAGGCCGGGTACGATCCGCGCGGCGAGTACGGCGAGTTGGACTCCCGGGGTGGAGATGCGTTCCAGAGCAGCTTTGGGTACGTGCCGCAGAGCTTGCGCGGACGTTCGATGTTGCGGGGGTACATGACGCCTTACGGGGCGGCTGGGTTTGGGCCCAACCCCTACGACCCCTGGGGAAGCAGCTTTTATGGAGGTTACAACCCCTACTCGCCTTACGGCGGCTCGATGGGCTACAACATGATGGGCGGCAACGGCTGGGGAATGAATCCGTACATGGGCAACAACTGGGGCATGAACCCGTACGCCTACAACCCCTACGGCTACGGGTACAACGGTTACAACCCTTACGGCTACGGCGGGTACGGCTTGGGAGGGTACGGCACGGGAGGGTACGGCGGATACAACAACTGGGGCAACTCGGGTTGGGGGTCGGACGTGTTTGAGGTGAGCAACGTGGTGGTGGCGCCGCGCACGCCGATTTGGTCTTCGACGTCCATCAACTCCAACGGGGGAGGCGGCCGCTTGCTGACCAACAAAGTTGAGGAGTCTTCCGAGGCGGGTGAGCCCGCTGCGCCGCGGACGATTTGGCGCGGCATGGACGCCCAAGGCAGCCGGACGCGCTCCTCGGCCACCGCACCTTCGCGGACCAGCGCGTACGGCACCACGCCGGCTCCAAGGACGCCGTCAAGCAACTCGCGCTCTTCGTGGGGAAGCTCGGGATCGTCCAACGGGTCGTCTACCCGGAGCACGACAACGCGCAGCTCGTCCTCTTCGCGCAACAGCAGCTGGTCGGGATCCTCCTCTGGATCTTCACGCAGCTCAGGATCCAGCACCCGTTCGAGTTCCAGCTCGGGCTCAAGCCGCGGGTCGTCCGGAAGCAGCACCGGACGAAGCAGCGGAAGCAGCCGCAACTCTGGCCGGGGCGGTGGACAGCCTTTGCGCTAAGCCATGAACCGCACAGCGCACGTCCTGGCGGGCGTTTGGCTTGCTGCCGCCGCGCCCTTCCTCCAGGCCCAAAACGAAACCGACGTCCTCCGCTACGGGTGGATTGACCCCCTCGCTTCTGCGCGCGTCACTGCCATGGGCGGCTCCTTTGGAGCGCTGGGCGCCGACCTCAGCTGCATGGGCATCAACCCTGCGGGGCTGGGGATGTACCGGCGAGGGGATTTGGCGCTGACTGCCGGCATTCACGGCGCCGGGACTTCTTCCCAATGGAACACGCGGCAACAGGATGCCACGGGCG
>JBDQOS010000238.1:0-3524 GCA_040261075.1 Flavobacteriales bacterium | reverse complement strand
GAATTCCAAAACCGCGCGGTTGTCGACCTCGACGCCGACGCGCACGCAGTCCGCATTTCCAACCTCGGCGACCGGCAGTCGCGGTCGCTGACGACGCAGGCCGAGCTTGGCTGGTCGGTGCACCGCCGCGTGGACATGCGGCTCGCGTACCGGTACGTGCACGCGACCACGGAGCGTGACGGCGCGGAGGCGGCGGGCACCCTGGTCGACCCGTACGTACCGCAGCACCGGGCTTTCACGCAATGGAGCTACAGTTCCAAAGCGAACGAGCGCGGTGCGAATTGGATGGGCGACCTCACGGTGCAGTGGGTGGGTCCGCAACGGATCCCGAGGCCGGACGTGACGCTGGACGACCGACCCGCCTCGGAGTTTGAGGACGACTTCGTGGTGGTCAACGGCCAAATCTCACGGGTGTTTGCCCCCGGAATCGACCTCTACCTCGGGGTGGAAAACATCTTTAATTACCGTCAGCAGACGCCGATTGCGGGTTGGGATTTGGCCTACCAAAACCCGGATGCCTTCACACGCAACATGGACGCGAGCCTCGTGTACGGGCCGGTTTTCGGTCGGATGGTGTACGTCGGGGGCCGGTTGACGCTGGGTAAGGCCGACAGTTAAGCCAAGTGAGCAAGGGGTGGCCTCAGCCGTGGATGGTTTCCTTCTTGCCGTAATTCTGGATGATGGCCGCCTCAAAGTCGAGGCATTCTTTCCAGCGGGCGTCCACGTCGATGCTTCCGCCGTATTTCCGGGCAAGCTTGAGGAAAGTGGTGTAGTGGCCTGCCTCGCTGATCATCAATTGGCGGTAGAATTCTGCGAGGTCCGGGTCGGTGATGCGTTCGGAAAGCATTTTGAAGCGCTCGCATGAACGGGCCTCGATCATGGCTGCGAAGAGGAGGCGGTCGACGATTTGGCCTTCTCGGGAGCCACCACGTTTGATGAACTTGGAGAGCTGGCCGACGTAATCGTCCTTCCGCTCGTGGCCGAGGGTGAATCCGCGGGCCTTGATTTTCTCAAGCACCATCCCAAAATGCTCCATCTCCTCCTGCGCGATGGCGGTCAGCTCCGCGACCATGTCGGTGAGGTCGGGGTAGCGCACGATGGTGCTGATGGCGTTCGAAGCGGCTTTTTGCTCGCACCAAGCGTGGTCGGTCAGGATTTCGTTAATGTTCTCTTCTACGAGTTTCACCCAACGCGGGTCGGTGGGCAGCTTCAGCCCCAGCATTACGCTTTCCTGTGCCATGCCACAAAAATAACGCGCTACGGGCGGGTCACGCGAACCAAGGATCCGGTGGAGAGGTCGTGGCCCGTTTCTGCGCGCAAGCACAGTTCGCCGGACTGAATCGTGGCGCCGGGAAGGGCGAGGGCCCACATGGTTTCGAGGGCGCTCGGCGGGATGCCGCTGTACGTGTTCATGACGACGAAGCCGCCGGGCGCCACGAGGGACGCCACGACGTCGATGAGCTCGAGAAGTTGGTCCTCGAGTTTCCACTTCTCGCCCTTGGGGCCCAGTCCCCAGGTGGGAGGGTCGAGGACGATGCCGTGGTAGGTGTTGCCTCGTTTGGACTCCCGACGGGCGAACTTGAGGGCGTCCTCGACCACCCACCGGATGCCGTCAAGGCCGCTGCGCTCCATGTTGATGCGCGTCCAGTCGACGACTTGCCGGATGGCGTCGCAGTGAACGACGTCGGCACCCACTTGGCGCGCGGCGAGGCTGGCACCGCCCGTGTACGCGAACAGGTTGAGGAACCGGTCGCCGGGCGTGAGGTTGGCCGCAATGAATTCCCAGTTGTCCGCCTGCTCCGGGAAGAGGCCGACGTGTTTGAATTGGGTCATCTCCAGCTCAAAGGCCAAATCCAAGGCCTCCGACTTGTACCGAAGAGGCCACCGCTTAGGGGTGCCGGGCGCGGTGCGCCATTCCCCGTGCGTGCGCCCCGTCGGCTCAAATGTGGCGTCGGCTCGACGCCACAGCGACGCGTCGCCGGCCGGCTCCCAAAGCGCGAACGGGTCGGGCCGAACCGTCGTCACCTCCCCAAACCGCTCCAGCCGTTTGCCGTTCCCGGCGTCAAGCAGGGAATAGTCGCGCCAGGAGGTAGGGAGAAATCGCGTGGACATGGGGTCGCAAGTTCGGCCACAAGCCGCATCTTTGGTCCATGGGTAGGAAAGGAGGTCGCGGCCCGCGCGGCAACAAGTTTGTGGGAGGCTCCTCGAATCGGGGCGGAAAGGGACAACGTGGGCAACACGGCGCATCGGATTACGGATCGCCCACGGACCTTCGAAAGGCAGTTCTTGGCGTGTTTCGTCAGCGTGCCGGGAAGGCGCTGAACCACAAACAAGTTTCCGGGGCCCTTGGCATTCTCAACCACGACGTGCGTAGCGCCGTCATGGCGTTGATGGTAGAACTCGCCGAGAAGGGGCAGCTTGAAGATTTGGGTCGGGGTCGTTACGCGATGGCCGCTTCGGAGCTGGAAATGACCACCGGAAACGAGGGCACGATCCAAATCTCCCGCATGGGCACGGGCTTCGTCATGATGCCTGACGGGAACGAGACCCGGATTCCCAAGGGGGCAACTGGGGATTCGTTTTGGGGGGACACCGTCGAGATTGAGTGGTGGCAGCGCGGACGCCGCACCACCCCGCGTGTCAAGCGCGTGACCCAGCGCCTTCGTGAACACTACGTCGTGACTGTCACCTTGGTCCGCGACTACGGCTTCGGGAAGCCTTCCGATCAACGCATCCACACCGACTTCTTCATCCCGGGGCGCCACCTGGGCGGGGCCGTGGAGGGCGACAAAGTGTTGCTGGCACTCGAGACGTGGGACGATCCACGGGACCAGCCCGTGGGACGCGTGGTGAAAGTCTTGGGACAGCAGGGGGTGCACGAGGTGGAGATGCACGCCATCCTCGCGGAGTTTGGCCTGCCTTACGCGTTCCCCGGGGAGGTTGAGGCCGCGGCGAAGAAATTCAAGGCGAGCGACCCTGAGAACCCCCGCGGCCTCGACCCAGAGGAGGTGGCGCGCCGACGCGATTTCCGCGACGTGCTGACGATGACCATCGACCCGGTCGACGCCAAGGACTTCGACGACGCGCTGAGCTTGCAGAAGCTCGAGAACGGCAACTGGGAGGTTGGCGTGCACATTGCCGACGTGACCCATTACCTCACGCCGGGATCTGTCCTGGACCAGGAGGCTGTGAAGCGGGCCACAAGCGTTTACCTCGTCGATCGCACCATCCCCATGTTGCCTGAGGTGCTGTCCAACGACCTGTGCTCGCTGCGCCCGCACGACGACCGCTTCGCGTTCAGCGCTGTCTTTGAGATGACGCCGGCGGCGAACGTGGTGGGACGGTGGTTTGGCCGAACGGTGATTCACTCGGACCGGCGCTTTGCCTACGAAGAAGCCCAAGAGCGCCTCGAAACCGGCGAAGGGGATCGGGCCGAGGAGTTGAAGGTGCTCGGCGACCTCGCAACCAAGCTTCGCGACAAGCGCTTCAAGCGCGGCGGCATCGACTTCAACACGGAAGAGGTG
>JBDQOS010000237.1:0-4964 GCA_040261075.1 Flavobacteriales bacterium | reverse complement strand
CCCCTGGGCGTTGTGGGCATCATCAGCGCCTTCAACTTTCCTGTGGCCGTGTGGTGCTGGAATACCGCCCTGGCTTGGATTGCGGGCGACGTTTGTGTCTGGAAGCCTTCTGAAAAAGCGCCGTTGTGCAGCTTGGCCTGCCAACACATCTGGAACGAAGTTGCGGAAGCCAACAACTTGCCTGCCGGTGTAAGCTGCATTGTCAACGGTGATTACACCGTTGGAGAAATGATGACCGCCGACAAGCGCGTTCCTTTGGTTTCAGCCACCGGATCCATTCGGATGGGAAAGATTGTCGCACAAGCTGTGGCCGCTCGCCTCGGGCGTTCCTTGCTCGAGCTGGGTGGAAACAACGCCATCATCATCACCCCCAATGCAGACCTGAAGATGGTCATCCCGGCAACGGTGTTTGGCGCCGTAGGAACGTGCGGTCAACGCTGCACCTCCACGCGTCGTTTGATCATCCACAGCAGCATCTACGACAAGGTTCGCGATCAACTGACGCAGGCGTACAAGCAAATTCGCATTGGCGACCCCTTGGACGAAAACAACCACGTGGGACCGCTCATTGACACCGACGCGGTCAAGGCGTACGAAGGTGCGCTGCAAGCGGTAGTGGAGCAGGGGGGAAGCCTCCTGATTCCAGGGGGGCGCCTTGAGGGCGCAGGATACGAAAGTGGGTGCTACGTGAAGCCGGCCATTGCGGAGGTGACCAACGAGTTGGCCATCGTGCAGCACGAGACGTTTGCCCCCATCCTGTACTTGATGAAATACGACACGCTCGACGAGGCCATCGCCATGCAAAACGGGGTGGTTCAGGGCTTGTCATCTGCGATCATGACGACCAACATGCGCGAGGCTGAACTGTTCCTCTCTTGCGCAGGTTCCGATTGCGGGATCGCCAACGTCAACATTGGAACCTCCGGCGCGGAAATTGGCGGAGCCTTTGGTGGCGAGAAAGAAACCGGAGGGGGGCGTGAGTCCGGCTCCGACGCTTGGAAAGCGTACATGCGACGCCAAACCAACACCCTCAACTACGGAACCGAGCTTCCGTTGGCGCAGGGGATCAAGTTTGACCTCTGACTTTCCCGCGTACTTTGCGTGCATGAAGGCACGTGATTCTGTTTCGTCGAGGGCGGCCATGAGCCGCTCTCGTCGCGTTTGGACGGCGTTTGCGGCGGTCGCGGCGGTCGCGCTAGGGTGTGAGCCCCCCGCCACACACGAACGCCTGTACGAAGCGGAATTTGGCACCAAACCGCCAACACGCATCCTTGTGGAGCGCCTTCCCGACGCCTGGGAGGTGCGGAACGGAACGGAGCGCATCGTGATGCCGCAAGAAGGGGAGGGGGTGTTTCGCGTGCCCGTCTTTGGTGGCGCGTGGGTTGGTGCGTGGGAAGGGGAGGAGTGGAGTGGATTTTGGGTGGACTCCCTTCGGCCCAACGACTACAAGGTCCCCTTGGTGATGCGCCCAATTGCAGCGGCGGAGCCTTCCCCCGACAGATCCGTGGCAACAAGCACATGGAAAACCACGGAAGGAACTCTGCATTTGCGGACCCGGGGAGATTCCGCGTGGGGAACCATCTCAACCCCCACTGGCGACTACCGGTACTTGGTTGGAACACTTCGAGACAGTAGGTTGATTATCAACACGTTCGATGGCTCTCATTTGTTTCGGTTTGATGCTTTGGTGGACGGCGACTCCTTGGTGGACGGCACGTTCCTGTCCGGGACCCATTACCAAACCTCCTTCCAGGGAGCTCGTGTTTCCGCAGGGATGCCAGCCAAATGGGAAAGTTCGTTCCAGCTTCCCGTGGACAGCGTTCTGTCGTTTGTGGGGGTGAACACCCGAGGTGACACGGTGCACTGGTCCTCAGAAGGGCTAGCCATGCGGGGGAAGAGGGGCGCAGTGGTCGATGTTTTGGGCACGTGGTGCCCCAACTGCATGGACGAGGCACGGTTGCTCGCCTCCTTGGCGCCGGACTACGCTGAACTCGAATTTGTCAGCCTCGCCTTTGAGCGGAGCGACGACGAGCGGGCTGTCAAGCGCCTCAATCAGTTCCGCAGCGAAATGAACCTCTCTTGGGAAGTTGTTCTCGGAGGGAGGGCGAGCAAGCGGGACGCAGCAGCGGCAATCAGCGCGTTGGACACAGTGCATTCGTTCCCGACCACCCTATTTTGGCCGGCAGCAGGCTCAGGGGTGCCAAAGGTGCACAAAGGATTCAACGGCCCCGCCACAGGCCAGGGCTACGAAGTGGAGGTGGAGACGTTCCGCGCCGAATTGGATCGGCTTAGCGGTCGCTCGGAAAATCGTTGACCCGGTCCACCTCAATTCGGTCGTCCATGTTGGCAAGGTGCCAAGCTGTGTGGAAGACCAGCTTTCCAATTTCCGCCATCTTCGGGTACAGGATTTTGTCCGCGTCGTCGCCAGGTTTGTGGTAATCCTCGTGAACCCCGGTGAAGTAAAAAATGACCGGGATGTTGTTCTTGGCAAAGTTGTAATGGTCGCTCCGGTAGTAGAAGCGGTTGGGGTCGTCTGGCGCGTTGTACGTGTAGTCCAGGGCCAAATTGGTGAACGTCTCGTTGCAGTATTCGCTCACCTCGTGCAACTCCGAAGAGAGTTTGTCCGAGCCAATCAAGTACACGTACCTCGGGTCGTCCGGGTGTGCCTCGTCCGTGCGTCCAATCATGTCAATGTTCAGGTTGGCGACGGTGTTTTCAAGTGGGAAAACGGGGTGATCGGCGTACCATTCACTCCCCAACAACCCCTTTTCCTCTCCCACAACGTTCATGAAGAGCAGGCTGCGACGAGGGCTCAACCCTTTTTCTGAAAGCCTCATGAACTGCTTGGCCAGTTCCATGACCGTCACTGTGCCTGAACCGTCGTCGTCGGCCCCGTTGTGAATCTCCCCGTCAATGATTCCGACGTGGTCGTAATGTGAAGTCACCACGATGACCTCATCTTTCACCTCTTGGTCAGATCCCTCCAAAAAGGCCAAAACGTTTTCCGCTTCGTAACTGTACCGCAATTGGTCGATGTTCATTTCGAACGTCGGGTTCAGCGCAGCAGCTTTGGCGCGCTTCCCGTTGGCCAACACTTCGTTGTGCTCGGCAAGCGACGCCACTTTGGAACCTGCCAACCACGTGTCGGCCTTTGTAGCCGAAACAAACAGCGTGGGAAGATTCGTTCCCTCACCTTCTTTTTCTCGGTTCAACGAAGTCGCTTTTCTCAACATCCACCGCTTCATGCGGCTCTTGCGCATCTCAAAATCTTCGTCCTCCAAGACAACAACCACCGCTTTCGCACCCATTTCTTGGGCCAGCTCACGCTTTTTGCTCAAGGATTCAGCCCACTCAGACGGCTCACCGTCTTCCGTAAGCAACGATTTCCCGTCCGCATCCACAGGTTCTCCGCTGCGCATGACCACCACGCCGCCACCTTTGTACTTCTTGTAGTCGTTCCAAGAATCCGTTTGAATTCCGTGACCCACAAAGGTGATTTTCTCGTCCTTCAGCTCCGTAACGTCCAGACCAGGGTACAGCAAAAACTCCTCTGCCAACACCAACGTGTCTTCCAAGACCACCACTTTTCCGCCGCGAATTTGGGTGTTGGTCATCGGCACCATTTGGAAGTAAGACCCGTCATTGCACCCTTCAAATCCGAGGGAAGCGTAATACGCCTCAAGGTAAGCTGCCGCCTTGCGTTGGCCCACCTCTCCTGTTTCTCGTCCTTCAAACCCGTCGCTGGCCAAAATGCTCAAATGCACTTTCAGTTGCTTTTCATCCAACGTCACGTCATTCACGTACCGAGGGTCCGTTGGGTTTTGCACTTGCCTCTGGGCCCAACCCGAGAAGATGAACATGCATGAAGCCAACATGGCGCAGGCAATCTTGCCAACGCGACGCTGGTGCCTTCCTCCTTCGAATTGGGCGTTAAAAAAGGCGTCCACCATGGCCAATGCCGTTTCTTCTGAAACAAAGCGAGCAGGGATGCACAACACGTTGGCGTCGTTGTGTTCACGTGCCAGCGTGGCAATTTCTGGTGTCCACGCAATTGCAGCTCGAACTTCAGGGTGTTTGTTTGCCGTCATCGCAACTCCATTGGCAGAGCCGCAAATCAAAATACCCAAGGCAGCGGCGGCGCTGGAAACGTCGTCCGCCACAGCATGTGCGTGATCTGGATAATCAACGCTGTTGTTCGAATCCGTGCCGCGATTCAACATCACGTGTCCCTGGGTTTCCAAATGTTGAGCAATGCGGGCCTTCAAAGCCGGTCCCGCGTGATCGCATCCAATGCTAATAGTCATGCCACTAAAATACCCACAACCGACGTTGATGAACCTGTGAGCATCGCAGAAGAACTTTTTTTGGATTCCTAAGGCGTGAGACCTAAGCCAGCTCTTGCCCCGCGCTTCCAAATCCTATGGGCCTGATTTGCAAACGCGTTTTGCCCACAAAACTCCACGCTTATCAACATCACGTTCCGCCAAATTTTGTCCCAACCCTCGTCATCCACAACGTGTGCAAAAGCAAGCTCAAACCCTCCGTTTCAGAAAGTTGTATTCCACAATCCCTACCGAACTTTGTGCAACACCCGTGAACAACGAAAAAAACAACCGGCTTCTGACGGAAGTTTTCCCAGCCATCCACATGCCTACTACCACTACAAACTCTTTTTTAAAAAAAATCATTTTTCTATTGGTGTGTGGAAACTTGAATTTGGGGTGGGCTCAACCCGAGTTGGAGGGATGTGAATGGAAGCGGTTCACGCATGCCAACGGGGCGGTGGCCAGCGAAGGGTGTTTGGTGAAAGGTATGCCCACAGGAATTTGGACGAGTTACTCGGATCGAGGGGTGAAGTTGAGCGAAGGAGAGCGGAAAAACGAGGAACCTCATGGCGTTTGGAGGTTTTATGAAAACGGCGTTCTTGCAGAGACGTGTGAGTTTCAACAGGGACGGAGAGATGG
>JBDQOS010000236.1:0-7612 GCA_040261075.1 Flavobacteriales bacterium | reverse complement strand
TGTATAATCCGACGATATAAACGTCTTAGTTCGTCGATTTCTTGCCGAAGTCCAACACACTTGGCGTTGCAATGAAAATGGAGCTGTAGGTACCCACAACCACACCCACCATCAAGGCAAAAACGAATCCTTTGATGTTGTCGCCGCCGAAAAGGAAGATGGTCAACAACACGACAAAAGTGGAGAGTGACGTGTTGATGGTCCGGCTTAGTGTGCTGTTCAACGCGCTGTTCATCAGCTCTTCTTCGCCCTTTTTGTTGCCGTACAACCCCATGTATTCACGGATGCGGTCAAAGACAACCACCGTGTCGTTGATCGAGTAACCAATCACCGTCAAGATGGCTGCGATGAAGGCCTGGTCGATTTCCATGGTGAAGGGAAGGATGCCCCAGAAGATGGAGAAGACCGCAAGCACGACGACGACGTCGTGCACCATGGCAATCAACGCACCCAAGCCGTACTGCCACTTCCGGAACCGTAAGAAGATGTACAGGAAGATGATGAGGAGCGAGAAGATGGTCGCGTTTTGGGCTCCGCTGCGGAAATCGTCCGAAATGGTGCTGTCCACCTTGTTGTACATGTCCACGCTGTAAGACGTTCCAAGTGTTCCAAGGCCGCTTGCCAAAGCCGCGTTGATTTGTTCGTCCACGTCTTGAGCTTCGCTGTCAATCATGAAGTTGGTCATGATGCGCAGCTTCTCGGGAGAGTCTTTGGTCTGCACCAGCGGGTTGCCCGGAACGCCGTCTTGGGTGAACGCCGTGGCCAACGCGCCACGCACGGCTTCCGCGTCGACCGGTTGTTCGAAGCTCACGTCAAACGTCGTTCCACCCGAGAATTCCACGCCGTAGTTCAAGCCTTTGGTCGACAGGGATGCGATCCCTGCGACGACCACGATGCCGCTCAAGAGGTAGAAACGGCGGCGGTTGCCAATGAAATTGACCGCCGTGTTCGTGAACCAGTTCTTGGTGGCTTCGGTGTAGAAGGTGATGTTCTTCTTGTTCTCGAGACGCGAGAAGAAGATCAAGCGAGTCAGCACACTCGCGCTGAAGAGCGACGTGAAAATACCGATGATCAGCGTCGTGGCGAAGCCCCGGATGGCCCCACTTCCAAAAGAGTAGAGGACAAACGCGGTGAGCAACGTCGTGATGTTGGCGTCAATGATGGCGCTGTACGCCTTGGAATAGCCTTCTTTTAGGGCAACCATCAGCCCTTTGCCTCCGCGCATTTCTTCGCGGATGCGCTCGTATATGAGCACGTTGGCGTCGACGGCCATGCCGATGGTCAGCACGATGCCCGCAATGCCAGGAAGGGTCAATGCCGCTCCGAGCGAGGCGAGAGCTCCAATCAAGAAGAACAGGTTGGCGATCAGCGCGATGTTCGACACGACGCCTGCTCCACGGTAGTAGAAAATCATGTAGGCCAACACCACGAGGAGGGCGATGACGAACGAGCTCAATCCCGCCTTGATGTTTTCTTCACCGAGCTGCGGTCCAACGCTGACTTCGTCCACGATGCGCGCAGGGGCAGGGAGGGAGCCGGCCTTGAGAAGACCTGCCAGGTCTTCGGCTTCAGCGAGTTTCTGTTCGGCCGATTGGCCTGCACCAAAACTGATTTGCGAGCGGCCGTTGGTGATGGCCGTCTGCACGTTGGGTGCGCTGAACACGAGGTTGTCGAGCACCACCGCGACAGCGCGGTTGTTTTCGTTGGCGCAGCGCTCCGTCATGGCGCCCCATGAAATCGCGCCTTCGCTGTTCATGGTCATGCTGACCACCACGTCGCCAATCTCGTCGTACGTCACGCGTGCATCCACAATGCTCTTCCCGCTGAGTTCAGCCTTGCCCTTGCCAGAAGGGTCTTTGATGGCGAACAACTGGGCCACGTTGGTGGCAGGCTTGGCTTCCCAGAGGAGGCGCAGGTCGTTGCCGAGGGCCTGGCGTGCCGCGGGTTGACGCAACAGGTCGTTCACGCGGTTGGTGTCGCTCGCAAGGGTGTAGCCGACCACCGGAGACCGGCGCCCGAGTTCCATTTGGAACACCGCAAAGAGAGGGTTCTTGGCGCGAGCTTGGTCCTGAGTCAGGGCCGAGTCGGCAGGGGCCTCTTCGCCGAAGAGTTCGGGGCTCATGGCCTTGCCGAGCGCCTCGTTGGCTGCGCCAAGGCGACCGAGCACTTCGTCGTTGAAGTACGTTTCCCAAAATTCGAGGTTCGCCGTGCTTTTCAATTGCTTCCGAGCGCGCTCGCGGTCGTCGATGCCAGGAAGCTCGACGAGGATGCGGCCGTTCTGGAGCTTTTGGACGTTGGGCTGGGCCACACCGAGTTGGTCGATACGCTTGCGTATGATGCTCTCGGTGTTGTCAATGGCCGTAGTGGCTTCCGCGCGAAGGATTTCAAAGATCTCCGCGTCCGTGCTCTTGGCAGGGAAGAGGTCCTTGTTCTCCATGTTGTGGAAGATGCGCCACAGCTCGACTTCAGGAGCCCGTGCCGTCCACGCGGACTCGAAGTTGGTCACGAAGTCGTCGCTGTTCTCTTTGCGAAGCGCCTTGGCGTCGTTGAGCGCACCGCGGAAGTCCGGGTTGTCGCTGTAATCCGACAGGGCGACGATGAGGTCGGGGAGGCTGACTTCGAGCGTCACGCTCATCCCGCCCTTGAGGTCGAGGCCGAGGTTCAGTTCTTGCTCCTTGACGTGACGGTAGGTGTGGTCAAAGACCGGGTAGATCTCGGCCGTCGCGCTGTCGCGAAGGAATTCGCGGGCCGCTTGGGCGGCGGCTTCGTCGAAGGTTTGGGCTCCGAGCGCGTCGGCGCGTTCCAAGGAATCGGCTACGTAAGCACCGTATTCATCCGCGGTCGCTTCGTATCCACTCGCCACCCAATTGAAAGAAAGGGTGTACAACGTCGCCAAGGCCAACAGCACTGTGAAAACGACAAGGATGTTCTTATTCTGCATGATCGCTAAGGTTCAGCTAGGTTCAATTTCAGGTGCGCGAATATAAGAAAAAAAGCAAGGCCCTGTGCGCGTGAGGCCTTGCAAAGTTGGGGGGGAAGCATACCTTCGTGGCATGGGAAAGGTTGCACTCCGGGGGACATTTTGGGTTCGCGCGGCTTCGGTTGCGGCACTTTTCATTCTGACCTGGAGCGTTGGCAGGCCCCAAACCGTGGCCGACGTTCAATTGGCAGTCTTGCAATACCGTGGCGGAGGCGACTGGTACTCCAACCCAACGGCTGTGCCCAATTTGGCGCGCTTCTGCAATGCGCAGATGGGCATGGCCTTGTCGGAAGACGTGCCTTACGTGGACGTCGGCTCTCCGGAACTGTTCAACCACCCTTGGATTCACATGACCGGACACGGCAACGTCGTGTTTTCGGCGCGCGAGGCCGACCAGCTTCGGAGTTACCTCGAGTCTGGAGGCTTTTTGCACATCAGCGACAACTACGGGATGGACCCGTTTGTCCGCGCGGCCATGGCAAAGGTCTTTCCAGACCAAAACTGGGTTGAGGTGCCCTTTGACCATCCGGTCTACCACCAGCAGTTTGACTTCCCTAATGGGTTGCCGAAGATTCACGAGCACGACGACCTGCCGCCCCGTGGAATGGGTTTGTTTGCCAACGGACGGCTCGTGTGCTTTTACGACCACGAATGCGACCTTGGCGACGGGTGGGAGGATTACCAAGTGCACCGCGATCCCGAAGAGGTGCGCCAGGCGGCCTTTCAGATGGGTGCCAACCTGATTCGCTACGCCATGGGCGGGGCGGACGGGCTTTGAGAATTTTGCATTGTGACAGGGCGGTGCGGCCACATGACGCGGCGTCAGGCCGAGGTCGGCGCGATCGCCACACGGGTCAGGCCGGCGTCGTCGACGCGTTGGGACAGGGCGAGGCCCTGCGTGGCGAACGCGTGCACAAGGGGCAACCACGTGTCGGCCGTGCCTTCGGCGTGGTCCCGACGGAGGTCGTCGAGGCGCTCGCCCGCCACTTCGGCCAGGACGTCCCAGTACATGTCCGCGGTTAGGCCCCTGCGGGGTTTCCCGTACCGGTCCCACAGAAGGCGCATCGCGGTGCTGAGCGAGGCCTTGCCGTCGGTGCGCTCCAGGATGCGGGTGTCGCAGAGGAACGCCAGGACGGCGCCTTCGACGTAAATACTCCCTTTGCGGCCGGGTACACCCACACGGTACCCGTCCAGCCACGTGTCGTAACTCGACTGCGCTACGCTCAGGTTGAGGCGGCCAGGGTTGTTGAAGTGGCGTTCCAGGAGTTGGGCCATCAGGTCGCACCAACCTTTCAGGTCGACGATGCCTGATTCAAAGAGGAAGAGGTCCCCCATGTAGGTCGTCACGCCTTCCGCGATGTAGCCCAAATCCGAAGGACACGCCCCCGTGAAATCGTACGGCGTCCACTCCGCAGGCCGGATGCGCTTCACGTTCCAGGCGTGGTAGAGTTCGTGGCTTGCGATGCCGATGATTTCCATGTAGCCTTGTTCGGAACGGACGCGCTCCGCGGGCCCGAGGGCGATGACGGTGCTGTCCTCGTGTTCCACGCCGTGCCGCACGTCCCTGTCCGGGAAGAGGTACAGGAAGTGGTATTCGTGGGTCGGAAAGGAACCGAAGTACGCGAGTTGGGACCGCGTGAACGCCACGTGGTCCGCCATGAACCGCGCGGGATCAATCGGCAAGGTGTCGTGAATCCACACGTGGACGTCCAAGTCCTGCTCGCGGTAGCTGTCGTGCCAAAGCTTTGGGGACGCGATCCACGGGCTGTCCATCAAGTGCTGGACGTCGCGGGCACGCATCACAGGCGAACCGTCGCGCACCCCCCACGGCAGGGCCGTCGCCAGCGTCCAGCCGCCTTCCGTTTCTTGGTCGAGCGTCAGGTCCTCAAGCACGATTTCGTAGGGCAGGTCTTGCCGATCGAGGTCGTACATGAAGCAGTTCACCGGGTTGACGTAGTAGAGGTCCGCCTCGACGCAGGTCGATCCAGCGTTGAGAATGTCCGCATGAAACACCCACTCGACCTCGCGCACTCCTGCTGGGACGGTCCACGTGTGAAGGCTTGACTTGGTCAAAGCCTGGCGCGAGCCGTTGGAGTGGAGGCTGTCGACGCGCATGATGTACTGGGCGAAGTTGCCGAGCTCGTAGCGGCCGGGGCGCCACGTGGGGAGCTGGAGCGACCAGGCGCCTTGTTCCTCGGCGCGTTCCGGGAAGGTGGCGCGGAAGGTGATTTTTTGGCCGGCGACGTCACGCCGCAAAACGCAGGTGATGGCCGTCATCGGTTCGAGGCGTTGAGCAGGTCTGCGATGGGCTGTCCGGTCGTGCCGTTGGGGTAGGGGCTGCGGATGAGTTGGGAGATCGTGGGGGCGATGTCCCGGATGTGGGTTCGGGAGTACGTCTCGCCCTTCGGGACGCCGGCGCCGAGAAACAGGGCAGGGACGTGGGTATCGTGCGGAAACGTCGAGCCGTGGGTGGTGCCCGTGCGGCCGTAGTCGATCCATCCCGGTTGGGGAACGAGGAAGACGTCGCCGGAGAAGCCCGGGCGATGTCCGCAGACCAGTCGCGCGACCATGGGGTCCGAGGCCGCCAACGCCGCGGCGTCGCACGCCGCCACGGCCTTGCTCAGTGCCGGTTCGGTGCTGCATTGTTCGGCGACGAATCGGGCCACCTCGCAGCGGTCGATGCCTTTCCGATCCAAGAGCGGGTGGTTGAGCATAACCTGGTCGTTGCTGGAATTGAGGATCCACGTCTCGGAACCGGACCGTCCGTAGCGCTGCACGAGCGCGGCCTCGACCGCGTCCATGAGGTTGCCTTTCTTCCAATAGTTTGTCGGCATTTGCAGGGAGGCGGCGTGCGAAGGGACGTTGGCCCCGCCGTGGTCCGCTGTCAAGAAAGCCGTCCAGTTTCCGTCACCGACCTTCTCGTCGAGGGCGTCGAAGAGGCGCTTGAGTTCCGCATCGAGGCGCAGGTACATGTCCATGGTCTCTTGGGCATGTGGCCCCACGCGGTGCCCCACGTAGTCCGTGGCGCTAAAGCTGAGGGCGAGCAAGTCCGTGACTTCGTCTTGGCCGAGTCCTTCGCCGTCGATGGCTGCGAGGGCGAAGTCGACGATGAGGGTGTTGCCGCCGGGGGTGCCTTTGAGAAGGTCGTAGCCTGCGTTTTGGGCCTTGAGCGCCTGCAAGTCGTACGGGAAGGTGGGTTTCAATTCTCCCTTGAATGCGCCTTCGTACGGGTTGTTGTCTGGCAAACATTGGTCGTACGCCGACTCGTCCAAAAGCCGATCCCAGCCTGCCTCCATCAGCGCCTCGCTTTTGCCCGATTGGTTCACCGCCGCGACCCAGTCCGGGAGGGCGTCGCCGTAATGCGTGCTGGAGATGAAATGCCCAAGGTCTTTTCCGTAGTACCAAAATGCCCCGTCCGCCGCGTGTCCCGCGGGCAGAATCGCCCCGCGGTCCTTCATGCTCACGCCGTAGACCTTGGCCTGGCCACCCGTGGCCATTTTCAGCTCGTCGCCCAGGGTGGTTGAGAGCATGCGGTGAGGCGACATTTGGCCTGCACTGCCCAAGACGGTGCCGTCGGTGTCCACGCCGTCCACACCGACCCCGCGCACCGACGTGTCTGACGCGCAGTAAAACCCAGTGCCGGAAGCGCGGTCGTACCAGTCGTTGGACAGGATGCCATGCACGGCCGGGGTCGTGCCGGTGTAAATCGACGCGTGACCGGGCCCGGTGTACGTCGGCGCGTACCCAAAGTGGTGGTCCCGACATGCAAACCCTTCCTCGACCATGCGACGGAACCCGCCTTCCCCGAAGTGTCCGGGCGTTTCCGCGTCGTCCCAAACGCCAAACCGCGTCAGGTAATCGGCGCGCATTTGGTCGACGGTGATGCCCACCACAAGGCGGGGCTGAGCTTCGCTCGGAGCGCTGCTGACGCGGACGTCAGCTTCGACGGTGCAGCCTGCCAAAGCAAGGGCCGCCAAGAAGATTCGGTTGTTCATCGCGCCTCGAAGATAGGACGCGCCTCGCGCGCTCACGCACTCGCGCGCTCACTCAAGTTCCCACTCACGCGCACGCCTTCGCCACCCACCAGCTCACGGCCACGCAGCCCAGCACCGACACCGCCACGTTGGTCGCCGCCATCGCCCAGCCACCTTGCTGCCACAACTGCAACGTGTCCCACGCAAACGTGGAGAAGGTGCTGAACCCGCCGCACACGCCGACCGTCATGAAGAACCACAGGGGAGAGGTCTTGCCCCAAACATCCGCGCCCGCCACCGCACACCACGCCAACAAAGCCGTCGCCAGCACGTTCGCCGCCAACACCCCCCACGGGAATCCGGCCGTGGCTTCGGGCCACCAAACCCTCATGCCTTCGCCCAGGCCAAACCGCATCACGCTTCCAACGCCGCCCCCAAGGAACACCGCGACCCACGTCAACCAAGTCACTCCCTCAGCCACGACTCTCCAGTTTTGAGAAGGCCACCACGCCCGACCACCGACGCGTCACCGTCAACATCAAGGCGCCAACGCCCCAACCCACGACGAAGCCACCAAGCACGTCTCCGGGGTAGTGCACCCCAAGGTGGATGCGACTGAATCCAATCAACACCGCCCAAGCCAGCAACCCCCAACCCC
>JBDQOS010000235.1:0-4096 GCA_040261075.1 Flavobacteriales bacterium | reverse complement strand
GCCAACCGAGCGGCCCCTCGGCCAGGATGACGTTGTTGGAGTCAAGCAGAAACAGGCCGCCTTCATACAAAAACGGATCGCAGTTCTTCGGCCAAACTGAGGGCGAAACGCGGCAACCGTTGGGGGTGGTGATGACGCCGGGGATTGAATGGGGTTGCGCAAGAAAGGACTTGGGTTGCCAAACAACGTTGAACCAAGTGTTGTACATGCCATACAGGGATGCCACGGTGTGTGGACGGGTGATTTTCTCTTCGTTCAAGCGGAAAAAGAAGCTGATTGAAATTCCCTTTTTGGGAACCGCCAAAAACGTCCGGAGCGCGTCATCTGTACCATCCATCGTCACGCAACCGCCGTAGAGGCCCACGTCCAACTTCGGTTCGGAATGAAGGAGCATGGCACGTTTTCTTCGCTCGCTCGTAAAGCTTGGGTCGTCGAACTCCCATCGCTCCGCATACTGTCCAGGGTTCAAATCGCCTTCTCCTTTGCTCATCAACCTCACCTCTTCGTCGGTCCACGTTGAACCCGACAACACGGCGCGATCTACAGACACAGAGCCATGATTGCGCCACTCGTGTCCAAAGCTTGCGCCGACGAGGAGCGAGTTGTACAGGTAGTTGAGCTTTTTGCTTCGGCCGAGAAACACCAACTTCCCGTCCAACCAAACTTTGGTGTCGTTGGCCTCGTCTCTTGAAAAGGCGAGGTGGTGCCAAACGTGCGGCTTGATCTCCGCGATTCCTGGAATAAAGGTGCCTGTTCCGTGGTCTCCCAATTCGAGGTAAGGCAAAACAAGCTGAAGAGAGTGAGGTGAACCTGAGGGGGGGTCGAGGTCCGGGGGAGCATTCGCTACGGGCGGTTCCGTTTCCTCAACGGTCCACCACGATTGGGGAGTTCGGGCGTGGAGCGCCCCGCGATGCATCCAAACTTCGCTTACCTCCTCCAAACTGCTCAAACCCTCTGTCCAATCCTGTCCGAGAAGGTTGAAATCATCCCGTTCCGTAAAATGATCGAGGCTGCGCCAAACCCATCGTTGCGACAACTCAGACCATTCGGTCAACAACGTCCAGTAGGGCTTTCCAGACACAGGATACATCCAGTCAGTCGTCCCGTCGCTTTTCAGGTCAAAGTCAAGGACGAAGGGCAATTGATCCATCTCCTCCACAAAAATCACTTCCCCCGAGCACGATTGCGTGTTGAGTTCCACCACGCGAACCACGTAAGTCATGGGGTTGTGAACAATCAATTCAATGCGAGAACCCGAGTACCGAGGAGCATAAAGTCGGACCTCTCCAAGTCCTCCGAATTGACATTTTCGAACCACGTCTCCAGAAAAAGGATCCACGGATTTGTACCAAAAGGATTGGTGATCAGCGCCCAAGATGTGGAGATGTACGCCCTCCTCTTCTACCCTTGTTTCGTCCACCATCCACTGCGCGGTCAATTGGGTGTCTTCCCACCATTGAGGGGGTTCCCAACCTCGATCTGCAGCACGAACGATGCCCAATTTGCCCTCTGCTTTGTCCTGAAGCACAAGGGCTTGAGATTCACTTCGTGCATCGTTCCAAAGCCACGCATTGGAGAGTTCGGAGGCGTCCTTCACCAACACTTCAACAGTTCCGTCGGTGCGCAGAAGTTCCAATTCGAGTCCTTGTCGCTTCAGGGACAACATGCCCGTTCCAGAACTCAAATTCAATTTTTCAGGAGATCCTTGAAAGGCATGCTCAAGCACGAATTGGTTGTTCTTCCATCGTCGCACCTCCACCCTGTCGGGGGAGGTACGTTGAATCCAAAGGGTCTTTTCCTCCTTGTCCCAAACGACGCTTTTGATGCCGCCCGTTTCCAGCGGCACAGATTCCCAGGCACTCAGGCCCCACGTGTTGTTTTGGGCCACAAAGATTTCGGAGAGATCCCCAACGAGGATGTCCTCGAAACCGTCTTGATTGAAGTCACCTTGGGTGCCGAGAGTTGGTACAATGGGCAAGTTTTCGAGGCTCGCGGATGAAGTCCACCACGTGTGGGTGGGCCGGGAGTGGAAGGCGGCATTGACTTGAGCTTGGAGAAGGGAAGGCAACGCCACTAGCAAGGAGGTCGAGAGAACAAGGAGGCGGCAAAGTGACAAGGGGGAAATCATGGTTGTGTGAAAGGAGCTGTGAAAATGTGAATCACAGTCAATCCCTGCATCACAAGATGCGTGAAGATGTGTTTTCATCGTAAAAATTTTGTTTGAAGGACGGGTTTGTGTCCCTGAGTTTGCGTTGAAGCTGGAGGTGAAGGCCATTCATGGCCGAGCGGAACACCTTCTCCGCGCAAGAACAAGGATTGAACCTTGAACGAATGTGCGAACCCAAGTCGCAGTTGCCACGTCGGATCTGTGGCAAGGGTTCAAAGTCGTACGTCAAATTGGGGTTATCCTTGCAGCCATGACACGTCGGCTTTGGGCACAATTATCTGGTCCGCTGGGTGCCGCACTTGTGGCTGCGGTGCTGCACGGTTGCGGTGCGCCGGATGACGTGGTGCGCGTGCTGGCGGCTGCGACCTGGATGCTTGTGTGGTGGGTGGCGGAGGCCGTGCCTTTGGGCGTCACGTCATTGCTTCCGATTGCGCTCTTTCCGTTGCTTGGGATTTCAGACGTGGCCGCCACCACGGCGCCGTACGGTTCCCATTACGTGTTCCTGTTTCTGGGGGGATTTCTCCTGGCCTTGGCGTTGGAGCGCTGGAACTTGCATCGGCGGTTTGCCTTGACCGTGCTCGTGGCGGCGGGAGGACGGCCGCGGCGGTTGGTCGGGGGCTTTATGCTTGCAACCGCTGCACTAAGCATGTGGATTTCCAACACGGCCACGACCCTGATGATGCTGCCCATTGCGTTGTCGGTGCTGGGCAAAGTGGAAACCGCGGAGCACCCAAGGCTTGGGGTGGCCTTGCTTCTTGGAACGGCCTACGCCGCCAACCTCGGCGGCATTGCCACACTGGTGGGGACGCCGCCCAACGTGGCCATGGCCGGCTTGCTCGAAGAGCATTTTGCCCTTTCCGTGCCCTTCTTGGAATGGACCGCGATGGCCTTGCCGTTCTCGGCGCTGATGCTGTGGGCTACGTACTTTTTGTTGACGCGTGTGCTGTGTCGCGTTCGGCCAGAGCCGCTTGAAAACGGGGTGGAGGGTTTGCGCAATGAACTCCGAAACCTCGGCGCCTGGAGCCCGGCGGAGCGCCGCGTGGGTGCCGTGTTTGTGTCGACTGCGCTTTTGTGGATGACGCGTCGGTGGCTCGTGGCATGGTGGGGTTGGCCGCTTTCAGACACGTCCATCGCCATGACGGCCGGGGTGTTGCTGTTTGTCCTTCCCTCAGGAAAAAAGGGCGTGCCTCTGATGACGTGGGAAGAGGCTCGTCGACTTCCCTGGGACATCCTTTTGCTCTTCGGAGGCGGACTTGCCCTTGCAGGTGCCCTCAAGTCGGCGGGCGTGCTTGACTTGGCAGCCTCATTGCTTGCGGCTCGGGAAGGATGGCCCGTGGCTTTGCTGATTCTGGTTTTCGCAGCTGCGTCCCTCATGCTGACCGAGGTGATGAGCAACCTCGCCCTGACCGTGGTCATGGTTCCTGTGGTGGGCCAGGTTGCTTTGAATTGGGGCGTAGATCCGTTGCTGCTCGTCGTGCCGGTGACGATGGCAAGCAGTTGCGCTTTCATGCTTCCGATGGCCACGCCCCCCAACGCCATCATTTTCGGAAGCGGCCAAATCCGGATGGGCGAAATGGCCCGAGTGGGTTTGGTGCTCAACCTCGTGGCCGTGCTTCTGGCTTGGGTTTGGGCGGTGTGGGTGCTGCCGTCCTGGGTGGGTTGGCTTGGTTCCTAGCTTGAAAAGTCGACGTGCCTTGGTGTGGGGAGTTGCACTTTTTCATTCCGTTCAACCACGAAAGTCAAAACGGATCACTCAACCACCACGCATCCACCATCACCGTGTCGCTGAGGGTGTGCAGAAAATCCACGAGCCCAACGCGCTCCGATTCGGTCAGCTCGAGCCGATACGGGTCTTGCCCCAGCGGACCGGCCCCGGTTTCGCTTAGCCGCTCGTCGAGGTAGGGGTGCGGTTGGATGTTGTCGCTGTAG
>JBDQOS010000234.1:0-3489 GCA_040261075.1 Flavobacteriales bacterium | reverse complement strand
TCGACCTTGGAGGTGCTGATGTGAATGCGGTAGTGTCTCATGTCGGGCATGAATACGCCTTGACACGAAAAATGTTTCGTTCGTCGAAAAAAAGCAGTTGTTCGTGGCAGTTTTCGCGTCAAAGGAAGGCCACGATGCTTGTGGCAATTCCGAGGCATGTCGCCGCAAACTTTCTCCGATTGAACGCATGCCCCTCTCCTGCTTCGAACAGGACTGTCGTACCAATGTGAAGAAGGATGCCCACCACCAACGCTTGCATCCAGGCAGGGAAAACAGAGGAAAGCTCTGCAGGAAGCGTGTGGAAAATGCCCTCAAAAGCCAGCATGCCGAACAGGGGTGACAACCCGAAAGCCGCCAAAACTAGCCATGCCGTTCGTTTGGGCACGTGCTGTTCAATCATCATGGCCATGAGCACCATGGCCACCGGAACTTTGTGGAGCACCAACCCTGTGACCAACCCCCAATCGATCATGTCTGCCGAAAGTGGCCCGTGGACGTGGCCGGCATGGTCGTGGTGGCTGTGGTCAAGCACGGGCATGCTTTCAAGCGCAGCGTGCAATGCGAGACTGGCCAACGCCGCCCAAGGGAGTTTTCGCCATTGCGATTTTTCCTCACAGTGTGCGCCGTGTTCGTGGTTGTGAAAGTGTCCGTGTTCAATCCCCTGGCTGACAAATTCAAGCAGACCTTGGATGAGGAACCCAGCCAAGACAAACACGCCAGCATACGCCGAAGTTTGGAACGACTCAGGGACCAAATGCAAGAAGCACATTCCAATGATGAAAGAGCCTCCAAAGGACAAGATCAAACTCAGGTTGTCGATTCCGCGTTGGCCCATCAACACGAAGGCCCATCCTCCGAGCAAGGTCGCGGCAAGCAAGATCAAGGTGGTCAGGAGCATGGCTGGTGTTTAAGCTTGTTTTTCTGCCAAGAGCATGAGACGTGGGGAACTGGCGGTCCAGGGATTCAATTGGTAGTCGCCATAGGCGTCTACGATTCGAAGGTTGCAAACGCGCAGCAGACGGTCAAAATCAGACCGATCCAACGATTGCACACGCTCCACGTGCCGGCAATCCTCGCCATCCCAAGAATATTGAATGGACTTTTCAATCCATCCGCCTTGGATGCGTCGGTGAATCAAAAAGTCGGTGCCTTCACGCTGCAACACCTCGTAGGGCACCAAGGCGTGCCGAACATGCGAAACGTTCAAGTAATCAATGAGAAGCTTTCCTCCTGGTCGGAGCACCTTGCTTAACCCTTTCACGACCGCGGATTGGTCTTCTTCGGATTCAAAATACCCCAAACTCGTGAAGAAGTTGGTCACCAAGTCAAATCTTCCCTCCCACTCCGACACCTCGTGCAGGTGACGCAGGTCCAATACTTGGTAATGTGGCGCGGGACGACTGCCGTGCTGCTTGGCTTTGAGAATGCTGTCTGTGCTGAGGTCAAAAGCGCATACGTCCCAACCGTTTTGGGCCAAAGCTCTTGCGTGGCGTCCGGCACCGCAGCCGGCGTCCAAGGCCTTCCCTGTCTCCCCCAAAACCCCGGATTGCACAAGGGTTTGGATGAGGATGTCGGCTTCGGCGTTGCTGCGGTGACCGTAAAGCACATGGTACGCCTCGGAATTGAACCAATCCCTGAACCAGTCCAAATCAGTTTTCCACACGCCTTCTTGCATTTCCTGCGCCATCGTGCGGCAAAATTGAGGCAGAAAATTCGTTCTTTGACGTGAAGCAGTATCCGATGTCTTCTCGTTCCCTCAGTTCCTCCGTGTTTGCGCCTGCCTTTGCAGGAGATGCCTCTTTGGCCTACCGCGGCGAATTCACCGACCGTCAGGTCGACATGCTCCTCGCCTGGTCGGAACGCTTGTTGTCAGAGAAAAACTGGGCATTGACCCAACACAAACGCGGAATGAGATGCACCATTGAGCTGCTTCAAAACCTTGTTCGCCATTCGGGAAAGGGAGGGTTTGAGTTGCGGTTTTGTGAGGGCGGAGCCATGAAATTGACATCCTTCAATGCTGTGTCTCATGCCCAGAAGCAGCACATTCAACGCGCATTGGAGCAAGCCATGACGCCCAACCTAGCTGACCTTCGTAACTCGAGACTCGAAAAAATGGTGCATGGGCAGCGGACAACTGCCGGTGGGGCCGGATTGGGGTTCATGGATTTGAGGGCCTGCTCTGAGGACCACATCCACGGAGAATTTATACCTTTCTCAGACGAACACGCTACTTTTGTACTCACGGTGACCATTCACCCCTCAGCCCAACGCGATGCAGGACTTGATCATTGAACGAACCGCCAAAACGCCTCTGGTGGAGTTTTTGGCGTTGGACAAGAAAATGACGTTGGCGGGAAGAAGCATTCCGGAGAACTCCATTCAGTTCTACGACGCGTTGCTTGCTTGGACCAACGAGTTCTGTGCGAGCAAACCTGGTCAGATTGAGGTTCATGTGAAGTTGGAGTACTTCAACACCAGTTCGTCCAAGTGCTTGATGGATTTGCTCAAGCGCATTGAGCAGTGTGAATGCGCTTCAGAAGTGTTTTGGTATTACGAGGAAGAAGACGAGGACATGCAGGAGGCCGGGGAAGATTACGCAGCAATCATCCAACTTCCGTTCAAGTTGGTCGAGATGTCTTCCGAAGACTGAGGTTTTGCCAAGACTTTTCTTTGAGTCTCGGTGTGGCGAGCAGTAGCGCCCACATCAGTGCACTCATTCCCAGAAGTACAAGCACGTTGTACGCAAGCGTGGACAAGAACAATCCCGCCCAAGATTTAAACGGCATGTACATCGTGGCGTGGCGGCCCAGCGTGCCGTCGTCGTAGCGATGGATGGGGCCTGATTTTTGGAGGATTTGTCCCTCAACGCGCACTGCTCGATGCTTGCGGTCGTCTTGCAGGACCCACTCCCAGAGTTCGTCGTTGTGAGCACGATTTTTAAGCGCAACGAGGTCCTCCTTTTCAGCAACCGCGGCTCGCAGTTCGTTTCGTGCGTTGAAAGCCTGGCCGTAGTGTGTGTTGTAGCGCTCCTTGATTTGACCCCAATCCACGTCGGCGCGATCCGTCCAAGACCATGAGAAGGGCCTTCCCTCCCACTGCGTCAATTCTTTTTCGCTCGAAAGAAGCTCCGAGATAAACAGGGAATCGTCTTCGACCTGCTTCATTTCAGCAAGCCAAAAGTCGCGTCGCCATGCTGCCCTGTAGATCCGATCCTCCCAAAGACCAAAGTGTTGATCGTAAGGGTTGTTTCGCGCCAAATCCACAGCAACAGCCTCAAAGCCCCACCGCGAAGCCATCACATTTCCAAACCATGGAACGGCATCCGCTTGTGAAAACATGGAATTGAACCGTTCAAAGCGGATGATGGCACCGCCAAAAATGATTTGGGGAATCACCAAGAGCGGAATGACGATGTAGATGACTTTGGCCGATTTGAACCAAGCGGAAATAACCAAGCCGAGGACATTCCCGAAGAGAGCCACCACAAAC
>JBDQOS010000013.1:0-3768 GCA_040261075.1 Flavobacteriales bacterium | reverse complement strand
GCCTGATCCGCGCGGTGGACTACGTGTCGATGCACACCTACCCGTTCCACGACACGCACTACAATCCGGTGTTTTGGAAGGGCGACGTCGACGAGGCCATGGCAAGTGCCCTCGCGTACAGCCGAAACCAATACGCGTCGGTCGTCAAGCACGTGCGACGCATCGATCCGGACAAACCCGTGCACATTGGCGAAACCGGATGGGCCAGCGTCTCCGACGGCTTTTACGGCCCCGAGGGTTCTCGGGCCGCAGACGAATACAAGCAAGCCCTGTTCTACCACGGCATGCGCAAGTGGACCCAGTCCTCGGGCATCAGCTGCTTCTACTTCGAGGCGTTTGACGAGCCGTGGAAAAGCGCGGCCAACCCCACCGATTCGGAAAACCACTTTGGGCTTTTCACGCGGGATGGGGAAGCCAAGTACGCCATTTGGTCCCTCGTGGAGGAAGGCGTGTTCGAGGGCTTGACCCGCGACGGGCGCGTCGTCACACCGACGTACTCCGGCCAGCGAGAATTGCTCGACCGCCACGTCTTAAATCCTGCCCCATGACCTTTTCGCGCATGCCCCACTCCCGTCGCTTTCTGACCCCTTTCCTGATTCTTTGTTGGGGAGCGGTGTCGTGCACGGCCATTCCTGAGCGCAAGGTTTGGACCGAAGGAGGACAAATCCACACCGCAGAGGGCGCCTACTTCGTGAAGGGCGTGTGCTACCACCCCGTGCCTGTCGGGCAGGACAAGCGCAGCTTCGAATCCCTGACCCAAGACCTCGCCCTGATGCAAGACATGAGCGTCAACACCGTTCGCGTGTACGAACCCATCGCCTCGGAAGCGGTGCTCGACGAGATGTACGAGGCGGGCATCTCGGTGATTGTCGGCATCGGGTACAACCAAGGTGGATCGCACGATTTGCTGTCAGGGACCTACCTAGACTACGTCGAGCGGTTCAAGTCGCATCCCGCCATCCTGATGTGGGAGCTTGGGAACGAATTCAACTTCCACCCCGAGTGGTTTGGGGGCTCGCTCGACCTCTGGTACGAGACGTTGCGCACGGCCTCAGCCGCCATTCAGGCCGCCGACCCCAATCACCCAGTCGCGACGGCGCACGGCGAACTGCCGGAGGAAGCCTTGATTGCGGAGATGACGGACATCGACGTTTGGGGTTTGAACGTGTACCGCTGGGACGTGTCCTACACGGCCGCGGTGGACTTTGCCAAGCTCAGCGACAAGCCCATGTACTTCTCCGAAATCGGAGCCGACAGCTACATGTCGACGGCGATGCTTGGGTACGAACAAGGACCCAACCAACGTGCGCAAGCCGACGCCACCCGCAACTTGTTGGCGCCCCTGTTCACAGACTCTGTTCCGTGTGCGGGTGCCGCGATTTTCTCCTTCACCGACGGATGGTGGAAGGCGGGGAAGTTGGACGTCCAAGATGCCGGTGGGGTCGCCCCTGCAAGCAGCGGCGTGCCCTACGACGCCGACGCCAACGAAGAGCACTGGGGGCTGGTGGACATTCACCGCAACCCCAAGGAAGCCTACCACGTGGTGAAGTCCCTTTTTCAAGCCAACGAATCACGTGCCATGAAGAATCAAGCCTTCCAAACCACGGTCTTCGAGACCTCCCGCCACGGAGGCCGGTTCCACGAGGTGGACAAGGCCAAGGTGGACAGCTGGGGCGAGTCGAAGCCAGGGGACTTGCGCATTCAGGTAAACCTGAACGAGCGCAAGCAGCGCATTGAAGGGTTTGGCGGGTCGTTCACGGACGCTTCGGCCTACCTCGTGCATCAACTGAGCGAGGCGCAACGCGCCAAGGTCATGGAGGCCTACTTCGCCGAGGACGGGGCCAACTACAGCCTGACGCGCACGCACATGAATTCGTGCGACTTCTCGAGGTTCCACTACAGCTACACGCCCGTCGAAGGCGACCTGGACCTCGAGCACTTCAGCATCGACCAGGACCTCGAGTTCCTGTTTCCCATGATTCACATGGCGCAGGACCTTTCCAAGGACGGCTTCCACCTCATCGCCTCGCCTTGGACTGCGCCGCCCTGGATGAAGGACAACAACGACTGGGTGGGCGGACGCCTCCTCAAGGAGATGCAACCCACGTGGGCGCAATTCTTTGTCAAGTATGCCGAGGCCTGCAAGGCGCACGACATTCCGCTTTGGGGCTTCACCGTGGAGAACGAACCTCACGGCAACGGCGACAACTGGGAGAGCATGCTTTACTCGCCAGACGAGATGACGACGTTTGTGCGCGAGCACCTCGGCCCTGCCTTGGAACAAGGCGGCTTGGGTGACTTGAAGATCTTGGGCTACGACCAAAACCGCGCCGGCCTCGACGAGTGGACGGCCTCGATGTACCGCGACGCGGAGAGCGCGAAGTACTTCGCCGGCACTGCCATCCACTGGTACGAAAGCACCTACGAAGTCTTCGGCGACGACCTCGACCGCGCCCACGCCGCCGCACCCGACAAGCTGCTCATCGAGACCGAAGGGTGCATCGACGCCGAAGTGCCGGTTTGGCAAGACGACGATTGGTACTGGCAAAAGGAAGCCACCGACTGGGGCTACACGTGGCGCGAGGAGGAGAAGAAGTACCTGCACCCCAAGTACTCTCCGGTGCACCGGTACGCGCGTGACATCATCGGTTGCCTCAACCATTGGGTGGCCGGCTGGGTCGATTGGAACATGGTGCTCGACCGCCAGGGCGGGCCCAACTGGTTCAAGAACTGGTGCATCGCGCCGGTCATCGTGGATCCGGAGCAGGACAAGGTGTACTTCACGCCGCTCTACGACGTGATGTGCCACTTCAGCAAGTTCATCCGGCCTGGTGCGACCGTGCTTGCCAACGACTGCGCCGACGCGGACGTGATGGCCGTGGCGACGGAGAACGAAGACGGCTCCTACACCGTCGTCTGCTTCAACCAAGGCGATGCGCCTCGATGTGTGCACCTCGAAGGCTTGCCGGACGACGTTCGCATCGAACTGGACGCTCAGGCCCTTCAAACGATTGTCCTCACCCCTTACGACCTCTGAAAACCTGACGTCCCATGGCTTCTTCACCTTCGACCACCGCCGTGCCTTTGGGCCAAAAAGTCGCCTTTGGCTTCGGCATGCTCGCCAACCAAATGTTTCCGGCCGCCCTCGGCGTGTTCATCATCGTGCTGGTGCAAGACCTCGGGTTTGCCGCTCTCCTGTGGGGGATCATCCAGTTTTTGCCGCGCGTCTTTGACGCCATCACCGACCCCATCATGGGGTTCGTCTCCGACAACACCCGCTCGAAATGGGGCCGGCGAAGGCAGTACGTCTTCATCGGCGCCATCCTCATGGGCTTGGCGTACGTGGCCATGTGGCAGCTTCACAAGGGCGACGGCGTCACCTACAACTTCATCTACTTCCTGAGCTGGTCGCTCGTGTTCTACCTCGGGCTTACCATTTTCAGCGTGCCGTACGTGGCGATGGGGTACGAGATCAGCGAGGACTTTCACGAGCGCACCCAAATCATGGCCGTGGCCCAATTCATTGGGCAGTGGGCGTGGGTGATTGCGCCGTGGTTTTGGGTGATCCTGTACGACCCAAGCTGGTTTCCAGAAGGCGCAGACTCGGGGGTGCGCGAACTGTCCGTGTGGGTGGCCATTCCGTGCACCTTGTTCGCCATGATTCCGGCCTTGTTCCTCAAGAGCAAGTCCACCCTGGACCGGACCGACTTCGCCCCCATCAACGTGTCGGCAGTGTTGGGAAGCGTGGGCAAGATTTTCAAGTCCGCG
>JBDQOS010000233.1:0-12121 GCA_040261075.1 Flavobacteriales bacterium | reverse complement strand
TTACTCAGGCCTAGAGGGTTTGGCGGCGGCAAATGCCTGTACCGGAGAAGAATTTGAATTGGCCGTGTGCTTTCCGTTGTCTTCTGAGTCGGTGGCACAAGCATTGACGGTTTGCGCAGGCACAACCGCCAAGCGTGACGCGACCTTGGAGGAAGGAGAGTACGATGCCAACGACGGGGCCATTCGATTGTACGGATTGAGCGCGATGGGTCTTGCCGACAGCGATTACTTCGTGGAAGACCCGTCCAACCCGTTGCAGTTCGAACATGCTGCGGACAGCCACAGCGCGCGGTTGACTGGCACGGTTCACTGTGTGTTGAATCCCAACCAGATTTTTCATGTCGATGCGCGGTTTGTGAACGAAGAAAACGCCGCCGACTGGCTGGCGGAAGATCCTGGGCACACCCTCTTGGTCGCTGACGATCCGGAACAATCAGGTTACCAAATTTGCGACATTGACACCTCCGCCATTTCGGTCTTTGATTTGCAGGTGATGAGTCGCTTGACTGGGGCGGGAGAGTACGACGGAACGCTGTTCATCGACCACATGCCCATGTCCTACTCGAAGCGATTCCAGCTCGGAGATGGCGCGAACAACCACAACTGCAATTACGGTTTTGGGGGATGGTTCCGCTGGGAAGGCGAATTGAATGGCGAAAGTGTTTCTGGTTTGAGCGGAGACGTTGTGTTGGATTTGGAGTGCACGTTGAATGACGCCGAATGCGACGAATATTCTCAGTTCATTTTGGAGGCGGTGGACGATTGCGGGCGCATTTTGACCCAAACCGTAACCGTTCAGCGCCTTGACGTAACTGCTCCTGAAATCCTCGGTGGCCCAGAGAACGTGACGGTGGAATGCGACGCGGTTCCCGCCATGACCGGTCCTGAATCGATTTCCGCGACAGACAACTGTGCTGGACCATTTGACATTTCAGAGGGCGCTGAGGTGCGCTACGACGGAGATTGCCCGCACACGTACACCCTCGACCGCCGTTGGACAGTGACTGACGCTTGTGGGAACAGCAGCGTCCATGTTCAGTTGATTTCGGTCGAGGACACCACGGCACCGGCCTTGGCTGTTCCAGCAGACTACACGGCCGAATGCGATGAAGAATTGAATTTGGCGGATGCTTCCGCCTCGGACAACTGTGGAGAGGTCAGCATGGCCGTTTCCGAAAGTTGGGATTACAGCTGCGAAAACAGCTACGTCCTCACTCGGACGTTTGTCGCAACCGACGAATGTGGGAACAGCACGACCGACGTCCAAACCATCACGGTTCAGGACACGACTGCGCCTGAATTCACCTTCGTTCCCGCCGACTACACGGTGGAGTGCAGCGACGACATGCCCATGGAAGACGCTGAAGCGACGGACAACTGCGGTCCTGTCACCTTGGAGGTGGAGGCCGTGACGACCCCAGGTGCGTGCGCCGGGGACTACATCGTCACGCGCACCTTCACCGCGACGGACGATTGCGGGAACAGCGCCTCAGCGACGCAGACCATCGCGGTTCAAGACACAACGGCTCCTGAGCTTTCCATCCCAGCAGACTACACGGCCGAATGCAGCGAGGAACATCCCTTGGAGGACGCTTTGGCGACCGACAACTGCGGCGAAGTGACCCTCGAGTTGGATGCCGACACAACGTACAGCTGCGCCAACAGCTACGTGGTGACGCGGACATTCACGGCAACGGACGATTGCGGCAACAGCACTTCGGCTGCGCAGACGATCACGATTCAAGACACCACTGCGCCATCACTCACGGTGCCTGAAGACTACACGGCGGAATGCAGCGACGAACTCGAATTGGCGGACGCCACGGCAACGGACAACTGCGGTGCGGTGACAATCTCGTTGACTGAGTCCACCGCGCCAGGGGCTTGTGCACAGGCATACACCTTGATACGGACGTTTACGGCCGTGGATGAGTGCGGCAACATCACAGTGTCAAGCCAAACCATCACCGTGGTCGACACGACTGCACCTGAATTCAACGAGTCCTTGCCTGTGGATGCTACTGTGGAATGCGATGCGGTTCCAGCGCAGGCTGTGTTGACTGCGAATGACAACTGCCAGGATGTGTCCGTGTCGTTCAGCGAATCCCGTGAAGACGGCGATTGCGATGCCAACTACACCTTGACGCGCACGTGGAGCGTGGTCGACGATTGCGGAAACGCGTCGTCTCACACTCAAACCCTGACGGTCCAAGACACCACGGCCCCTGAGTTGACGATTCCCGCGGATTACACCGCGGAATGCGACGACGATCATCCCATGGAGGCGGCTACGGCGACCGACAATTGTGGAGGGGTCATGATTGAAGAAGACATGAGTGTGGCGTACACCTGCCCACACAGCTACGTCATCACGCGTGAGTTTACTGCGACGGACGAGTGCGGAAACAGCACCACAGCGACGCAGACCATCACCATTCAAGACACCACGGCACCTGAGATTGAAGGTGCGGTTGAAGTGACGATTGCATGCGAGGACTACGACGCGGAAACGTCGCACGCCACCGCGTCAGACAACTGCGGCGAGGTGACGTTGACGTGGGAAGACAACCAGGCCAGCGGAGGATGCGTGTTGCCGATCGGTCAGTACGTTCGCTTGTACACGGCGACGGACGAATGCGGAAACGAGAGTACGTTTGAACAGATTTTGACCTTGACGGACGACGCGGCACCTGTGTTTACTGAGGTTCCCGCGAGCTACACGGCTGAGTGCATTGACGAGTTGACCTACGGGGAGGCCTCGGCCGAAGACAACTGCTCGGGTGTCGAGTTGACGCTGGAGGTGGACACGGTTTGGAGCGGTTGCGCTGCGACCTACGACATCGTTCGGACGTGGACGGCTGTCGACAATTGCGACAACGTGTCGACGGCAGAGCAAGTCATTTCTGTGGTCGATTCAGAAGGACCTTGGTTCACGTTTGTGCCCGAGGATTACACGGCAGAATGCAGCGACGACCTCGTGTTCGACATGGCGACGGCCGAGGACCACTGTTCCGACTTCTCGATTGAAGTGGACACGGACACGCTGGCCGGACCTTGCTCAGGACAATTCGTGATTCTTCGCGAATTCATTGCCACCGACGCTTGTGGCAACGTGTCAGAAACGACTCAGGTGATCATGGTGGAAGACACCACGGCGCCGGAATTCACGTTCGTGCCCGCGGATTACACGGCGGAATGCGATGCGGAACACCCCCTGTTGGATGCGGAGGCAGTGGACGCATGCGGCGCCGTAACCATGAGCTACGACGAGGACATGGACTTCAACGGTTGCTACTCGTCTTACACCGTGACTCGGACGTGGACTGCCACGGACGATTGTGGGAACAGCAGCAGTGCCACGCAGGTCATTACGGTTGTGGACACGACTGCGCCAACCTTCACCAACGTTCCCGCTTCGTACAGCTTGGAATGCACCGAAGAGGTGACGTACGAGGACGCTTCTGCGGAAGACAACTGTGCGGGAATGACCCTGAGTCTTGCGACGGACACGATGTTCAGCGAATGCGACAACGTGTACGACATCGTACGGACGTGGACGGCCACGGACGGGTGTGGCAACACCTCCACTGCGAGCCAAACCATTTCCGTGGTGGACACAACGGCCCCGCAGTTGTTGAACACGTGCGGTTTGGTGAACCAAGAAGTGGTGGAGGTCTGTTGCGAGGCGCTCGACGGCTTCGTGGCCGTGCCAGCCGCGTGTGACATTTCGTTTGAAGACAACTGCGGCCAAGAGGCTTCGGTCGAGCTGATTGAGACATACAGCGGCGCGTACGCCCCGACCGCGTCGGTTGACCGCTGGTGTGTCATCACAGATCCGCAGGTGTTGGCAAGCGGGGAAACGTGCGACGGGTTTGCTTCGCACAGCGTGCACCTGTTCAACTTCCCAGGCGGGGAGTACTACAACACCGTGCACGGAACCGTGGCGCACAACGTCGACGGCACGATGACTTACCACCTTGAAGTGGTGGCCCAAAACAATCCCAACGCCGGCTGGACCATCGTGACGCATTACGCGGCACCGATGAATTGGGACGAGTGGGTGGCTCAGCCAGGCGCGCACAGCTACAAGTCGGATTGCGGTTTGGGCGATCACACGACTTGGGACTACACCATGATGGTCTCTGGAGAAGCCACGGGCTGGGGGGATTTTGAGGGCGACAGCTTTGCCATGATGCACCAGCCTGCAAACGGCTACTTCGGATTCCAAATCGGAGAAGGAGCGAACAACAAGAATGCCAACTACGGCTTCAGTGGCTGGTTCTACCTCTCTGGCACAGTGAATGGCCAGTCGGTCATGTCTTCCGGTGACTTGTTTGGCGAACTCGATTGCTGCCAACCTTGGAGCGTCGAGCGTGCCTACACCGTGACGGATTGCGCTGGCAACGAGACCACCTTCACGTACGAGGTTCACGCCACGGGCTTGAGCTGCGAAGTGGAAGAAGAAGGAGGCATCTCGGAGGGCGAAGACATGTCGTTGGTGACGCCCAAGGACCTGATCCAAATCCTCGATTTGCAGCCCAACCCATCCAACGGAATGGTCCAGTTCCAGATTTACTCTGAGGACGTGGGCGCCGACGTGGAGGTGCGTTTGGTCAGCATGGCCGGCGACGAAGTGATGGTCGTTTACCAAGGCATGGTCTGGCAAGGCAATGCCCAAAACGTCGTGTTCGACGTGGCCGACGTCGACGCGGGCATGTACCAACTTCGCCTCACGGCGAAGAACTTCATGACGACCAAGAAGCTGTTGGTGGTCCACTGATACGGAATCACTGCGGTGATGCGAAAAGGGGTGACGTCTTGACGAAATTCCTGGCCGCGGATCCGTTTGAAAAGGAGAAGGGCACCCCGCGGGGTGCCCTTGTTTCATTCGCGTCCCACGTTTTTTGCGGGTCACGTGGGGGTCAGGAGGAGCGGTCGCGAACCTTCTTGTAAAGACGCACGGCAAAGGTTAAGGCCAGAGCTACGCCGAGAATGCCGGCAACGCCGCCCAGCCACGAGAAGCTGTCTTTGTACACAACGAGGAAGACCGCGGCGATGAGGATGACGGTCGGAACCTCGTTCAGGAGTCGGTACGTCGTGGACGACCACGGGGCGTCGGAAGTTCGCAGGTGGGCCCAGATGCGGTGCCCGACCGCTTGGTACACGAGAAGCAGGGCCACAAAGCCCAGTTTGACGTGCAGCCAGGGCTGGGCGAGGTAGCCCGGGATGTGGTAGAGCATCCCGACGCCAAAAATCACAGCCAGGATCGAGGACGGCCACGTGATCGCAAGCCAGAGGCGGCGCTCCATGATTCGGAATTGCGCGATCAAGGCGTCGCGGACGGGGCCTGGGGTTTGGTCTTGCGCCTCGCGGTGGTACACAAACAACCGAAACATGTAAAACAACCCCGCGAACCAGGTCACGACGAAAACGATGTGCAAGGCCTTGAGCAGGGTGTACGACATTTGCAGAGCTTGAGTGTTTCAAGCACAAACATCGCCCACATGACCCAAGTTCGCCATCCGCAAGACACGTTCAGCTCCACCGTGCGCATTGTGTTGCCCAACGACACCAACACGCTCGGCAATTTGATGGGCGGAAACTTGCTTCATTGGATGGACATTGCTGCGGCAGTCAGTGCCAACCGGCATTGTCGCCGCGTGGTGGTGACCGCCGCGGTGAACAACGTGTCGTTTGACCGGCCCATCAAGTTGGGCGACGTGGTCGTCATTGAATCGCAGGTGACGAGGTCGTTCAACTCCTCGATGGAAGTGTATTTGGAGGTGCTGGTGGAAAATTCCGCAAGTGGAGAGCGTTGCCGTTGCAACGAGGCCTACTACACGTTTGTCGCGGTGGACCAGTTGGGAGCGCCCATCTCTGTGCCAGAGCTCAGGCCTGTTTCCGACATCGAGAAAAAGCGGTACGACGGAGCTCTGCGTCGTCGGCAGTTGCGGTTGATTTTGGCTGGAAAGTTGAAGCCCGAGGACGCCACCGAGCTCAAGGCGCTGTTCGACTGAGGACGAGATCAAGCCACCCAGCAACCTCGGAAGGGTTGATGCGCTGGCTGCAGCGGTCGGGGTGGCCGGGGTCTTGAGAACGCGTGTGTCGGCAAGTCGCCCCGTGCTTGGAGCAAGGCCGGTGGGGGTCTGAAACCTCAGGGAGAATGTTCACAGAGGCGGCATGCGGGCGGAACGCAGCAAGGCCAAGGGTCGGGCGCGTGCAGCCCCAAACCGCGGCGACGGGGGTGCCCGTTGCAGAAGCCATGTGCATGGTGACGGTGTCTCCCGTGACGACGGCGTCAGCGAATCGCAAGGCGGCCGCGGTGTCGGCGAGGTTCGTCGAGCCTCCGGCGATGGAGGTGACGTGGGCGTGCGCACGAGCGAACTGTTCAGCTCGGCTTCGCTCGGCCTCGCCGCCCGCCAAAATCGCTTCGCAGCCGTGTTGGATGGCAGCTTGAACCGCCGCTTCGATCACGGCATCGGACAGGTGCTTTCCCGGGTGGGACGAGGCCAAGCTGATCACCACGGTGCGCGAGGCGGCGGCGCGAAGGTCCGGCACGCGCAGCGCACCCCAAGCCTCTTCGCCGCGGGCTTCCGGTGTGGGAGGAACGACTCCAAACGGGCGAAGCACGTCAAAACACCGGTCAACAAACCCCCGCACGGGGCGGGAGCGCCACCCGCGAATCAGCGTCCAGCGCGCCCAGGCTTGTTTGTCGACCTTCAACGTGAGCACGTCCAAGCTTCGCGCCAATGACCGGGACCGGATGGAGCCGTGAAAGTCGAGCACGTAGTCGAATTCCCGGGCTCGCAGGGCGGGCAGAACCTCGCCGGTTCCACGCTGAACAAAGTGAAGTTTATCCAGACCGCGGAGCAACTCGGCCGCAGGGCGGCACCGTTCGAGGCAGACCAAATCCACGACGGCCTCCGCCCCGTAACGGGTCCGAAGTGCCGTAAGGACAGGTTGCAAGGCAACGATGTCCCCGAGGGCGCTGAACCGCGCGATCAGGAATCGAGGTGCCGGAGCCGTGTGTTCGTGCGCCACGTTTCAAAGGTAGTCCTCCACCTATCTTCGCGGAACCATGTTTTTGGTCGACACCCACACGCACCTGTACCAGCCTGCATTCGATGCAGACCGCGACGAAGCGGTTGCCCGCTGCATCGAAGCTGGGGTCGATTTGATGCTTTTGCCCAACATCGACGTGGAGAGCATTCCGCGGGTCCACGGCATGCTGGACCGGTACCCTGGGAGGTGCCTCGGTATGATGGGGTTGCATCCGTGCCATGTGGAGCAAGGTTGGGAGAAGGCCTTGGCTGAAATCGAGGGTGCCCTTCGTGCGCCGCGGGCAGATGCCCCTTGGGTGGCTGTCGGCGAGGTGGGCCTGGATCTGCATTGGGACACAAGCACCTTGGAAGCCCAAAAAGAAGCGCTCCGCACCCAGCTGGGGTGGGCGAAGAAGTTGGGGCTTCCGGTCGTGATTCACGTGCGGAAGGCATTTCCGGAACTGTTTGAGGTTCTCGATGCCGAGGTCGACGACGCGTTGACGGGCGTGATTCATTGTTTCACGGGGGGGGTGGAAGAGGCGAAGCACGCCCTGACCTACCCCGGTTGGATGCTGGGCATTGGAGGGGTGGCGACGTACAAAAATGGCGGGCTGGATGCGGTTCTGCCACACGTCCCCATGGACCGAATCGTGCTCGAGACCGACAGCCCGTACCTCACTCCGGTGCCGCACCGGGGCAAGCGAAACGAGTCGAGTTACGTGCGTTTGGTTGCGGAGCGGGTTGCGGAGATCCAAGGTCTGAGCCTCGAGGAAGTGGCGGCTCAGACGACGGCCAATGCGGTGCGGTTGTTCAATCTGGATTCCAATTTGCTTGCGGGATGACGGGCCTGAGCGACATGAAGTCGATTCTCGTCATCTACACGGGCGGAACGATTGGCATGGTCCGGGACAAAGTCAGCGGCGCGCTCGTGCCCCTGGATTTCAGCCAAGTTTCGAGGCACGTCCCCGAATTGGCGCACGCGGGAATCCGCGTCGAGGCCGTGTCGTTTGACGCCCCCATCGACAGCAGCGACGTGTCGCCTCGGCACTGGCGAAGCTTGGCCACCACCGTGGCGGAATGCATGGACCGTTTTGACGGGTTTGTTGTGCTGCACGGGACCGACACCATGGCGTATTCCGCCTCGGCCCTGAGTTTCATGCTCGAGGGCCTTCGGAAGCCCGTCATCTTCACCGGATCGCAACTTCCGATTGGAATCCCCCGGACGGACGGCCGTGAAAACCTGCTCAGTGCCTTGATGCTCGCTGCGCACGTCACCGACGACGAGCCCACAATTCAAGAGGTCGCGGTGTATTTTGGGAACCACCTCTTCCGAGGGAACCGCACCCACAAGGAGAGCGCGATGAGTTTGAATGCGCTGATCAGCCCCAACCACCCTGCGTTGGTGGAGGTGGGCGTGGAATTCCAAATCAACCACCCCGCCCTTTGGCGCTCGCCGTCTTCGTCGTCCTTTCCGGCGCCGGGCTTGCAAGTGCATGCGGGAATGCGGCAAGAGGTGGCCTGGGTATCCCTTTTTCCAGGCATGCCCATGGATTGGTTGAAGCGTGCCCTTGAATGGGAGGACCTCCGGGGGCTGGTGTTGGCGACGTTTGGCAGTGGGAACGCACCCACGTCGCAGGTGCTTCGCGACATCTTGAAAGAAGCTTCCGACCGCGGCGTCACCATGATCAACGTCACGCAATGTGGCCACGGTGGCGTTCATCCTGAACTGTACGCCACCAGCCACATGCTCGTCGGGTGCGGGGTCATCCCAGGTCGGGACATGACCACCGAAGCGGCCCTGACCAAACTCATGCACGTGCTGGCCACGACCGACGACCCTGAAACGATTCGGGAACGCATGACCGCGAACTTGCGCGGCGAATTAACACCCCACCACGTGGCGCACACGCAAGGTCACGGACCCGCTGGGGCGGCGGGCTTGGACGGGGTTTGAATTCCAGACTTTGGGTCCGCGCTCCTCACTTGGGCACGATTTTGGCACCGCTCGAGCACATCCACGCATTTCTTTTGCGGGAGTCGTGGATTCTTGGGTAATTTGCGGCGCCTAAGGGCGGGTGGTTTCCACATTGCGGCAACCTCCGGCACGAAGGCATTCTTTCCCAGCGGGGAAAGGAGAGGTGGCCGAGCGGCTTAAGGCGCACGCCTGGAAAGCGTGTTGGGGGCAACCCCTCCAGGGTTCGAATCCCTGTCTCTCCGCAGAGTTTAATTTCATTTTTCAACTTCAATTCGTCATGAAGAATTTGTTCGCCCTCCTCGCAATTGCAGGGCTCGTGATGTTCGCAGCGCCACAAGCTGCGATGGCACAGGAAGATGCAGCCACTGAGATGGCCGCAGACATGTCCGCGGAATCCGATTCCGCTGCAGTCGACTCTGCAGCTGCAGCCCCTGCTGCCGTGGAAGAGCCTGCTGCTCCCGCGGCTGAACCCGTGGAAACTCGGGAAGTGTTGAGCTTCCACCAAACCGTGAAGAAGTACTTCATCGAAGGTGGTGCCACGTTCATGGCGTTCGTGTTGATTTGTTTGATCCTCGGCCTCGCGCTGAGCATAGAACGCATCATCTACCTCAACATGGCCACCACCAACACCGGCAAATTGCTCGGTGGCATCGAAGACGCCCTCGGCAAGGGCACGGATGCGGCCAAGGAGGTTTGCCGCAACACCCGTGGCCCCGTGGCTTCCATCTTCTACCAAGGCCTCGACCGCAGCTCAGGCAGCTACGAGGAAGTGGCCAAAGCCATTGAGGACTACGGCAGCGTAGAGATGTCCAAGCTCGAGCGCGGCTTGAGCTGGATCAGCTTGTTCATCGCCTTGGCTCCGATGTTGGGCTTCATGGGTACGGTGATCGGGATGATTTCGGCCTTCGACAAGATTGCGGAGGCCAACACCATCAACGCTTCCATTGTGGCAGGCGGCATTAAGGTGGCGTTGATCACGACCGTATCTGGTTTGATCGTGGCCATCATTCTCCAAATCTTCTACAACTACATCCTGTCCAAGATCGACAGCATCGTGCTCGACATGGAAGAGGCCAGCATGGACCTCGTGGACTTGTTGTACAAGCGAAACCTCGAAGGAAAATAATCTGCACCATGGGAGACAAGACCATCAAAACGGTCCTGTCCGCTGTGCGGATGTTGGTCATCGTCGCCGGAGCCTTGCTCTGCGTGATGATCACTTCCAAGAGTGGAGCAGACGAGACCTTCGTGGAGGGTCAGGAACGCTACGGCGCGCTCCTCGACAACCTCTTTTACATCATCTACGCAGTGGGCATCGCATGCGGTGCGGCGGCTGTGTTGTTTGGACTGTACTTCTTCGCCACCAACTTGAAGGCCAAAATGGGCACCCTGATCGGGGTGGCTGGATTTGCGGTCATCGGTTTGGTGAGCTTCTACGGCCTCGCGGATTCGACGGTGTTGCGCGCCTACGAGGCGAGCGGCATCACCGTGACAGAGGGTGAGAGCCTGTTCGCCGGAGGGGGCATGTACTTTGTGTACTTGCTTGGTCTCGTGGCCCTGGCATCCATCGTGGTCGCTGAAGTGAACAAAGCAATCAAGTAAGGTCCATGGCACGCCGCGAATTGCAAGAAATCAATGCAGGCTCGATGGCGGACATCGCGTTCTTGCTCCTGATCTTTTGGTTGGTGACCACCACCATCGATTCGGACGAGGGCATCAAGCGACAGCTCCCGCCGCCGGTTCCGCCCGACATTGACGTGCCGCAAGCCAAGGAACAGAACGTTTTCAACGTGAAGGTGAACTTCCTCGACCAGCTGTTGGTGGAGGGGGAGCCCTTGGACTTGGACCAATTGAAGGACAAAGCAAAGAACTTCCTGATCGCCACCGGCGACGGAGTCATGTCGCACACCGTCGGGCCCAAGACCGTTGGGCGTAACCGCGACGTGGAGATGATCACCGGCGCCAACGGCAAGACCAACGCCGCGTTCCCCGAACGCGAGTGGGTCCGGAAGTCGGAAGTGAAGCAACGCATCGCCGAGTACGAACAGTTTGTGGCCGCTGCGGACACGGACAAGAAAAAGGATGCGTTTGGCAAAGTGTTGGACAGCTGGCGGGAGAAGCTCACCTCCATCGAATTGCTCGGGGGGGATTACAAAGAACTGCCCTCCTCCGCGCTGATTTCCATGCAGAACGACAACAACACGACGTATGACACGTACCTCCAAGTGCAGAACGAACTGCAGTCGGCGGTAAACGAGTTGCGTGACGAGTTGGCGATCGAGAAGTTTGGAATGACGTACGGCCAGATGGAAGACATCTACGACCGCAACAAGGAAGACTCAAAGACGCTCGAAAAAATCACCGCCGTACGCGCTGTGTACCCGCAACGGATTTCCGAAGCGGAGCCTCGCGACGCAAGCGCCAACTACTACTGACATGGGAAAGTTTCGCAAAGGAGGCAAGCGTGACATGGGAGCGATATCGACGGCATCGTTGCCCGACATCGTGTTCATGTTGCTCTTCTTCTTCATGGTCGCAACGGTGTTGCGTACCGAGGAAGAGAAGGTGCGCGTGATTCGTCCAGAGGCTTCCGAGCTGTACAAAATCGAGAAGAAGCACCTCATTCGCTACGTGAACATCGGTCCCCCGATGGACAAGCGTTACGGAACGGAGCCCGTGGTGCAATTGAACGACCAGTTCTCGAATTCCGCGGTGATCCAAGACTGGATTGCCAAAGAGCGCACGACGTTGGCCGAGGCCGAGCAGAGCAAGATGTGGGTTTCCCTCAAGGTAGACAAGGACACGAAGATGGGTGTCGTCACCGAGGTGAAGCAAGAGCTCCGCAAGGCATCTGCATTGAAGGTGTTGTATTCGGCCTCGAGCCGGAAGCGCACCGGAAGCGCCGAATAAGCGCAGCACAACTTGAATTCCAAAAGCCCTGGCCTCGGCCGGGGCTTTTTATTGCTGGAGAATTTTGTCCGCGAGCACGGTGCTGAGCTTGCGGTAGCTCTCCACCGTCCACCCCGCGACGTGGGGGCTCAGCAACACGCGCGGGTGGGCGAGCAGGCGCTCAAACGCATCGCGAGCATCTGGGTCGGACAACCCG
>JBDQOS010000232.1:0-4540 GCA_040261075.1 Flavobacteriales bacterium | reverse complement strand
AGTCAACTTGGTTCGGGTGGTCTCGGGGACATTCTCTCGCTCTTTACGGGTGGGGCATTCACTCGGGCGTCCATCTTCGCGTTGGGCATCATGCCTTACATCTCTGCCTCCATCATCATTCAGCTCCTGAGCATTGCGGTTCCCGCCGTTCAGAAGTTGCAGAAGGAGGGAGAAAGCGGCCGCAACAAGATCAACCAGTGGACGCGTTTCTTGACCATCGCCATCACGTTGGTTCAAGCTCCTGGATACCTCGCATCGACTGTGGTGAGTGTGCCTGGTGTGGTTCAAAACCCCAACGCATTTTGGTGGTTCTCGGCGGTGACCATTTTGACGTGCAGCACGCTGCTCATCATGTGGCTCGGTGAGCGCATTACGGACAAGGGCGTCGGCAACGGCATCTCTTTGCTGATCATGATTGGCATCATCGCCACGTTCCCTCAGGCCTTGGTCCAAGAATTTGTGCACCCAGACACCACGTTGTTCTTCTTCTTGGTGGAACTCGCCTTCTTGCTCATCGTCATTGGCGCCAGTGTGGCGTTGGTTCAGGCCCTTCGTAAGGTGCCCGTTCAAATGGCCAAAATGCAGCAAGCGGGTGGCATGCTTCCCGCCGGGGAAGGTGCGCGCAGCTTCATCCCATTGAAGGTGAACAGCTCGGGTGTGATGCCAATCATTTTCGCTCAGGCGATCATGTTTGTGCCGTTGTACCTGACCCAAAGCGAGTCATTTCAAGGAAGCGAAGTGCTGCAGTCGTTGAGCGATTTCAACGGATTGTGGTACAACGTGCTTTTCTTCGCGATGATTGTTGTGTTCACGTACTTCTACACAGCAATCACAGTCAACCCCAACCAAATGGCGGATGACTTGAAGCGTCAGAACAGTTTTGTTCCCGGTGTGAAGCCAGGACGCCCCACCGCAGAGTTCTTGGACGAGGTGCTTTCACGCATCACGTTGCCAGGTGCGGTGTTCTTGGGACTCATTGCAGTTTTGCCTGCAATCGTGTTCCAACTTGGATTGACCAAAGCACAAACCTTTGCCATTTTCTTCGGAGGGACTTCCCTGTTGATCATGGTTGGGGTCATTTTGGATACCCTTCAACAAATTGAGAGCTACCTGCTTTCGCGTCGTTACGACGGTTTGATGAAGAGTGGAAAATTGCGTGGACGCCCACAGTCACCTGTGGGAGGAATCGCGGGCTAAGGTTCGAATGAGTTTGGGTCGACGAGTCCGGATTAAAACGGACGAAGAGGTCGAGCTCATTCGGTTGAGTTCTTTGCTTGTTGGGAGAACGTTGGCGGAGGTTGCCGCTCGGGTGAAACCGGGAGTGACCACGCTCGATCTCGATGCGGTTGCGGAAGAGTTCATTCGCGATCACGGTGCCGAACCTGGTTTCAAGGGGTACGGGGGCTTCCCCAACTCGTTGTGCACTTCGGTGAACGAAGCCGTGGTTCATGGAATTCCCAACGACACACCTCTCCAAGAAGGGGACATCGTGTCGGTGGATTGCGGAGTCCTGATGAATGGATTTTATGGAGACAGTGCTTACACCTTCGAGGTGGGAGAGGTGTCTCCAGAAATTCACGCTCTTCTCGAAGCCACCAAAGAGTGCTTGAATCTGGCGATTGAGCAAGCTGTGGTTGGCAAACGCATTGGTGACATTGGATTTGCTTGCCAGCAGTACGCCGAAAGCCTCGGTTACGGCGTGGTGCGTGAATTGGTAGGACATGGACTTGGCAAGGACCTTCACGAGGCTCCTGAAGTTCCCAACTACGGTCGCCGCGGGAACGGCCCCAAACTCATGGACGGGATGGTGTTGGCCATTGAGCCCATGATCAATTTGGGAACGCGTGAGGTGGGCCAGGCCGAGGACGGTTGGACCATCGTCACACGAGACGGGCTCGTCAGCGCCCACTTTGAACACGACGTTGTCGTGCGTCAAGGAAAAGCAGACGTTCTCTCCAGCTTCAAAGACATTGAAGAAGTTTTGAATTCGAAGAATACGAACTGAGATATAGAATGGCGAAACAAACGTCGATCACACAAGACGGCACCATCTTGGAAGCGCTCTCCAATGCGCGCTTCCGTGTCGAGCTCGAGAATGGGCACACCATCATGGCCCACATCTCTGGCAAGATGCGTATGTACTACATCAAGATTTTGCCCGGCGATCGCGTGAAAGTCGAGATGAGCCCTTACGATTTGAGCAAGGGTCGCATCACGTTCCGGTACAAGAAATAAAAAGAGCAACATGAAAACTCGCGCATCCATTAAGAAGCGTACGGCCGATTGCAAAATCGTTCGCCGGAAAGGACGTCTCTACGTCATCAACAAGAAGAACCCTAAAATGAAGCAGCGTCAGGGTTAATCCTGCACTGTGTAAATCACGATCGCATGGCACGTATTGCTGGTATCGACATCCCCCGCAACAAGCGCGGAGTTATTGCACTGACCTACATCTACGGCATCGGACGCAGCCGCGCTGCAAAGGTGTTGGCAGAGGCTGGTGTGGACGAGAACAAAAAGGTGGAGACTTGGTCTGACGACGAAGTAGGCGCCATTCGTAACGCCATTGCCACAGGCTTTAAGGTGGAAGGCGAGTTGCGTTCTGAAGTATCCCAGGACATCAAACGCCTGATGGACATCGGATGCCAGCGTGGCATCCGTCACCGCAACGGGCTGCCTCTTCGGGGACAGCGCACGAAGAACAACTCACGCACCCGCAAGGGCAAGCGTAAGACGGTTGCGAACAAGAAGAAATAACCTCCAGACGACAGTCTGAGATTTTGGGTCCCGAGGGGCCGATTACCTCCAAATTCAACGACGATGGCTAAATCCGTCAAAAAGAAGAAGAAAGTCAAAGTGGAAGCGCAGGGCGAAGCCCACATCCATTCGTCTTTCAACAACATCATCATTTCACTGACCAACAACACGGGTCAAGTGATTTCCTGGTCAAGCGCAGGCAAGATGGGCTTCCGGGGCTCCAAGAAAAACACACCCTACGCAGCTCAATGTGCCGCGGAGGATTGTGGAAAGGAGGCCATGGAGTTTGGCTTGAAAAAGGTGCGCGTGTTTGTGAAAGGTCCTGGTCAAGGCCGCGAAAGCGCCATCCGGACTCTGCACAACATGGGCATTGAAGTTTCGGAAATTGTGGACGTGACCCCACTTCCACACAACGGGTGCCGCCCTCCAAAGCGTCGTCGCGTTTAATCGTTGTTGAACTGAAAGAAACAGAGATCTATGGCACGTTACCGCGGACCCAAATCGAAGATTACTCGCCGTTTTAAAGAGGCGATTTTTGGACCAGACAAGGCGCTCGAGCGCCGTCCTTATGGCCCTGGACAGCACGGCAACACCCGTCGTCGCAAGAAGGAGTCTGAATACTCCGTTCAATTGGCGGAAAAGCAGAAGGCGAAGTACACCTACGGCATTCTCGAGAAGCAGTTTTCGAACATGTTTAAGGCGGCCAACGCCAAGTCGGGCATCACAGGTGAAATCCTGCTCCAACTGTGCGAGCGTCGTTTGGACAACATCGTGTACCGCTTGGGAATCGCCCCAACCCGTCGGGGAGCCCGTCAGTTGGTTTCTCACCGCCACATCACCGTGAACGGTTCAGTGGTGAACATCCCTTCTTACCGTTTGCGTGAAGGCGATGTGGTGGGTGTGCGCGAGAAGAGCAAGTCCCTCGAAGTGGTGACTTCTGCTTTGGCGAACAACAACCAAAAGCACGATTGGCTGAGCTGGGACGGCAAGTCCATGAGTGGCACGATGATCAACATTCCTTCTCGCGATCAAATTCCCGAGAACATCAAGGAGTCGTTGATTGTGGAATTGTACTCCAAGTAATCCTTCAACCCAAACAGACTATGGCTATTCTCGATTTTCAGCAGCCTGACAAGGTCATCATGCTCGACTCGACGGACTACAACGGCAAGTTCGAATTCCGTCCTTTGGAGCCCGGCTTTGGATTGACAGTGGGCAACGCGCTCCGTCGCATTTTGCTCTCTTCACTGGAAGGATTTGCAATCACTTCCTTGCGCATCGAAGGTGTGGACCACGAGTTCTCGACCATCAAAGGCGTTGTGGAAGACGTGACGGAAATCATCTTGAACCTCAAGCAGGTTCGTTTCCGCCGCCACATTGAAGACACGGACCAAGAGACAGTGACGGTTTCCGTGAAGGGGCAGAGCACTTTCACGGCCGGCGATCTGGGAAAATTCACCTCGGCGTTCCAGGTGATGAATCCGGACTTGGTCATCTGCAACATGGACGAATCCGTTACCTTGAATTTGGTTCTCACCGTAGGGAAAGGTCGTGGATACGTTCCGGCGGAAGAAAACAAGCGAGAAGATTCGCCGATTGGCACCATTGCCATCGACAGCATCTTCACGCCCATCCGCAACGTGAAGTACGACATCGAAAACTTCCGCGTGGAACAACGCACCGACTACGAGAAGCTCATTCTCGAATTGGACTGCGACGGTTCAATCCACCCCAAGCAAGCCTTGCAGGAAGCGGCCAAGATTTTGATTCACCACTTCATGCT
>JBDQOS010000231.1:0-14093 GCA_040261075.1 Flavobacteriales bacterium | reverse complement strand
GTTGGAGAGAACAACGAGTTTTTCGTGGGCTCTGACGCCACGCCCATTGTGGCTTACACGAAAAACGTCATCTACCTCGAAGACGAGGAGGTCGCCACGATGGAGCGTTCTGGAGAGCTCACAATCCGCACCATTGGCGACGCGGCGGTCACCCCGGAAATTCACGCCATCGAGTTGGAAATGGCGTCGCTTGAAAAAGCCGGTTACGACCACTTCATGCTCAAAGAAATTTTTGAGCAGCCCAAATCAATTCGCGACTCCATCCGCGGCCGCGTTCGATTGCAGACCGGAGAAGTTGTGATGTCCGGCATTGACGACCACTGGGAGGTGTGGAAAAATGCGCGTCGCATCCTCATCCTCGGTTGCGGCACAAGCTGGCATGCCGGTTTGGTCGCCGAATACCTGTTCGAAAGCTTTGCGCGAATTCCCGTCGAGGTGGAATACGCCTCGGAATTCCGCTACCGAAACCCCATCGTCCGACCGGACGACGTGGTGCTGGCAATCTCCCAAAGCGGAGAGACTGCGGACACGCTTGCAGCCATTCGTCTCGCAAAAGACAAAGGCGCACACGTTTTTGGGGTGTGCAACGTGGTGGGTTCGAGCATCGCTCGCGAAACCCACGCCGGCGCGTACACCCACGCGGGTCCGGAAATCGGTGTGGCATCGACCAAAGCATTCACCGCTCAAGTCGCCGTGCTGACTGCCATGGCGATGCACGTGGGGCGCAAGCTCGGGCAACTGGACGACCCGAGTTTCATGCGCCTGATGACCGGTTTGGACAACGTGCCTGGGCTGGTCAAAAAGGTGCTGGACAACGCCGGGAACGTGGAACACATTGCAAGGGAGTTCGCTAGCGCTGAAAACGCGTTGTACTTGGGCCGAGGATTCCAGTTCCCCGTCGCACTTGAAGGGGCTCTCAAACTCAAAGAGATCAGCTACATCCACGCCGAAGGTTACCCTGCGGCTGAGATGAAACACGGGCCCATCGCGTTGATTGACGAAGACATGCCCGTCGTGTTCGTCGCCACCCAAGACGAGGTCTACGAAAAGGTGGTCAGCAACATCCAAGAAGTCAAGGCGCGGGGAGGACGCATCCTCTCCATCGTCACCGAAGGAGACACCAAGGTCAAGGCCCTTTCTGACCACATTCTTGAAATTCCCAAGGTGCACGAGGCCTTGGCGCCCCTTTTGACCGCGGTCCCCATGCAACTTTTGAGCTACCACATTGCGTTGTTGAGGGGATGCAACGTGGATCAGCCCCGGAATTTGGCCAAAAGTGTCACCGTCGAATGACCCATGATGCGTGTGTTTTTGTGGTTATCAACAATTTGTTTTGTGAATGTTGATAAACTTAATTCTTTGTGAATCCCTTGTTCTGTGCTTTCTTGCACCACCGAATCTTTGAAACCTAAATTTCAGTCATGAAAAAACTGATGTTCACCTTTGCCATGTTTGCTGTGGCATTCACCTCCGCTCAAGCTCAGAAGCAGCTTGGTGGCGAGCACAACATTGAAGTCTCCTTCAACCCGTTTGGCGGAAACCCAATCAACGCCTCAACCATGAAGTACCGGAAGTTCATGGACGACGATCGCGCCCTTCGCGTGACCCTCGGACTGAACCAAAACAGCAACCGCTACTTGGTGGTCCCTGAAAACTCATTGCAGGAATTGGGGGCGACTGGCACAATGACCCACCCCGACCTCTTCCTCTACAACGATTTTTCGTCCATCGAACTTGGCGTTGGGTACGAAATGCACTTCAAAGGAACGGACAACCTGTCTCCTTACTTCGGCGTTGCGGCTGGCATCAGCATCAATTCTACGTCACTGAAGCGCGAGCGCTTCAGCGCCCTGAACATCGAAGACGCCACCGCGGCAACATGGGAAGGTGAAACCGACGTTGCTGCATGGGGTGTTTGGTCTTACCAAAATGACATCACGTCGAGCACCCTCAACCTCGACCTCTTGTTTGGCGCCGATTACTACTTCAACGACGCGATTTACGTCGGTTTCGAAGCGGGCCTTCGCTACGGACGCACTTCCGGCATCACTTCAACGATTACTGCCAGTGACAACAACGCTTTCAACATCTACTTCGACGGCGGCGAAGGCGACAGCGACGGTTTGGTTGTGAATACGGTTGCAGCTGGCGGAAGCGGCTACCAGTGGAACAGCGCAACCGAAGTGAACTACACCATCAACAGCCAACCGTGGTTGGGTGACGGTGTCTACAGCGCCAACACGGGTCTCGCCGACGAAGCTTTTTACCTCGCTTCTGACGACCTCTGGTCAGACTGGTCAGAGCAATCTCCAAGCAACCAAGACCAGGAGGTGCGCCCCAACGGCATTCCTGGTGACGACCCACGTGACGCCTTCTTCAACGGTTCCAACTTCTTGGGAACGTACTCTACGGGCATGTTGCGTATCGGCTTCTTGTTCGAATAAGCACAAGTCACATCGACTTTCGTGGAAAGGCGCCCTCGTGGCGCCTTTCTTCGTTTCTTGAACCCATGATTTGCGAATTCAACTGGCGCCAAAAAGTTTGGCGCGCTGACTTGACCCAGCCCATCGACCTAAGCCTGAAGCTCAAAGCCAACGGCGAACCCAACCCTTCTGCGTGGTACGTTGACGGGCCCACCATGACCCCCGTCCGAGGCGACGGGTTCGTTGGAGAAGTCCGACAAGGCGGGTCCGTGAACTTTCGCAACATCGCGTTCAACCCCCACGGACACGGCACCCACACCGAATGCCTCGGCCACATCACCAAGGACATTCACTCGGTTGACGACACCTTGCGTGATGAGTCCACCCATTTCCCGTGTGCGGTTCTGTCGGTCACTCCTGAACAGCGAGGGGAAGATTTGGTGGTGGATGCCGTCGCATTGACAGGCTTGGGTGAGGGGCCTTGGACACCAGCCTTGGTCGTTCGAACCTTGCCCAACCTCGTCGACAAGAAGACACAGGCCTGGTCCAACACGAACCCTCCCTATTTCACCCGTGAATTCATGGAGAAACTCGTGGCTCACGGCGTCGAGCACCTCTTGGTGGATTTGCCCTCAGTCGACCGCGAGGTGGACGGCGGAAAGTTGGAGGGTCACCACGCGTTTTGGGGGCTGCCTGAGCGGCCTCGGGCACATTGTACCATCACCGAGTTCATCTACGTGCCCAACAGCGTCCCAGACGGTGTCTATTTGCTTCATTTGGGGGTGGCCCCCATGGACAACGACGCGGCCCCGAGCCGCCCCGTGGTCTATCCGACGTCGTGATCAAACGTTGACAGGGGCTTGCAAGGGAAGCAGGACCGTGAAGACGCTTCCCGATCCGGGGGAAGATTTCACGGAGATTTGGCCTTGAGCACCTTTTACAATGGCCTTCACCATGGCCAAACCAAGACCTAAGCCGTGGGTTTTCGTTGTGAATTTGGGCTCGAATATGCGTTCCAACCTCTCAGGAGCAATGCCCGCACCGTTGTCCGTCACTTGAACCCGGGCCCAACCTTCGTCTGCAAGCTCCAACCGCACTTGCACCGAAAGGTCTTTGCCCGGATTCGATTCAAGCGCATTCCTCACAAGGTTGTTGAATGCACGTGTCAGCCTGGTTCGATCTGCGAGCACAGTCACAGGATGATCGGGCCCTGCGAAACTCACCCCTTCTAATTCGTGCAAGAAGACCACGTCTTGCAACAAGCGACCCAACTCAAGCCGCACCGGCTCGGCCTTGCCGTCCGTCGCGAGCAAAGCAAACCCTTCGGCAATGTGGCTCAGGGTGTCAATCTGTTGCACGGTGGTTTGGGTGTACCTCGTAAGGCGGTCTGAAAAATCCTCTGCGCCGTCTTCCCAAGCACGTGCAAGGTGCTGTGCCCCAAGTTTGAGTGGCGTCAAGGGGTTCTTGATTTCATGAGCCACCTGTTGGGCCATTTCGCGCCAGGCCCCTTCTCGCTCCAATGAAGCCCGAGCGTTCATGCTTTCTTCAAGCTGCTTCAGAAGCTCGTTGTACGACCTGACGAGCGCTCCGATCTCGTCTTTCCAACGGTACTCCAAGGACCTTGTGGCGTCCCGCTTCAACGGGTCCGACCGCATGTCAGAACTCAGGCGCCTCAATGGACCTACGATGGAATTGGAAAGCCAAAACGCCAGCATGCCCACCAACACAAAGAGCAGCAAATAGACCGGCGCCAAGCGCATCAAAAACGCGCGCCAATCGGCCTCCTCCGCCTCTCTGGGGTCGTAATGAACGTGCCCGAGCGCCAACACCTTCCCTTCCGAACTCCTCAACGGCCAAACCACTTCTGTGCCACCCCGGACGTTTGGAATCTCGGTGCGGCCCGCTCCACCGACTGCCGAAGCCAACACCGTTGGGGGCAAAGACAACGCCACTGTCGTGTCGGGCGAACCCGGGCCTGCTGACGTCGTCACCAAGCCGCCGCCGCTGTTGTACAGCGAAAACGTCAGGCTGTGGACATCGGCCAATTCACAAATGCGGTCTGTGAACACCACAGCCAAACTGTCTTGACTCACCGAACCCCCCAAGCGTTCGAGCATGTAGCTCAAGCTCCGTTGAAGCGCTGCCTCCTTCCGCAACAGCCGTTGGGCGTTGTAGGTCGTCTCCGCATCTACGCCGTACCTGTACGCCACAAAGCCCGTGGCCATCAACGCGCAGACCACCACCGCCATCATGCCAAGAAAGATGCGTAGCCTCAAACCCATGGTCCGAAGCTAACCACAAAGCATGCCAAGAAAAACGTTGAATCGGATTAGCCTTCCAGGGCCTCTGAGCCTGCCACAATCTCCAGAATCTCGGTCGTGATGGACGCTTGACGCGCCTTGTTGTACGTGATGCGAAGGTCACGCAACAATTCTCCGCCGTTGTCCGTCGCTTGGTGCATCGCCGTCATGCGCGCCCCGTGCTCGGCCGCGTGGCTGTCCAAAAGGGCCTTGTAGAGCTGAACCCGCAGTGCGTTGGGAAGCATGCGCTCCACTATTTCCTCCTTGTTGGGTTCAAAAATGTAATCCACCGAAGCGTCCGCGCCACTTCCGTCATCTGAGGGCAACATGGGCAAGAATGGCTCCTCTGTTGGAAGCTGGATAGCTGCGTTTTTAAACTGGTTGTAGCACAACACCACTCGGTCGTAGGCGCCCGCTGCAAACTGCTCCATCACTTTGTTAGCCACCTCCGACGCGTGATCAAAGTTCAGGTTGTCGAAGAGCGAGGTCGGAGCGTCACCAAATCCCTCTGCCACGCTCCACTCCATGCGCTTCACTGCATCCAGGGCTTTCTTTCCCAAAGGGAGCACGTCAAAGGACCGCCCACCCTCCTTGCATTCGGTGGCAATTTTCGTGGCGAGCTTGACGACGTTGTTGTTGAATGCTCCGCACAACCCGCGGTTGGACGTGATGGCCACAACCAGCACGCGCTTCACCTCGCGGACTTCTGAATATTGGCCTTCCCCCTTCTCCAAGCTGGCGCTCACGTTGGCAAGCATGCCCTGAAGTTTGACCGCGTAAGGACGCATCTGCGTGATGGCGTCCTGAGCGCGACGCAACTTTGCCGCAGAAACCATTTTCATTGCAGAGGTAATCTGCATGGTGTTCTGCACCGAGGAGATGCGATCGCGTACTTCTTGAAGTCCTCCAGCCATGGTTCAGGAATCAGGCGTAACGTGCAGTCATTTCAGCTGCCGCAGATTCAATGACGCTCGTCTCCGTGTCGGAGTACTTGCCCGCTTTGAGCGCTGCCAGCGTGTCGGCATGCTTGGTGCGCATGTAGTCCAAGAACTCCACTTCGAATTCGCGGACCTTGTTCACTGGCACAGCCTTCAGCAGATTCTTGGTGCCGCAGTAGATGATTGCGATTTGCTCCTCCACAGGAAGTGGGGAGTTTTGAGCTTGCTTAAGAATCTCCACGTTGCGCTCTCCCTTGCCAAGAACGGCCTTCGTAGCATCGTCAAGGTCTGAACCAAACTTGGCAAACGCTTCCAACTCACGGAACTGCGCTTGATCAAGCTTCAGCGTACCAGCCACCTTCTTCATGGATTTGATCTGAGCAGATCCACCAACGCGGCTCACCGAGATTCCTACGTTGATGGCAGGGCGCACGCCAGAAAGGAAAAGGTTCGATTCCAAGAAAATCTGACCGTCCGTGATGGAAATCACGTTGGTGGGAATGTACGCCGAAACGTCACCCGCTTGAGTTTCAATGATGGGAAGAGCTGTCAACGAACCCCCACCCTTCACTTTGCCCTTGAGGCTTTCAGGAAGGTCGTTCATTTGGGCAGCGATGCTGTCTTCAGCAATCACCTTTGCCGCGCGCTCCAACAAGCGAGAGTGCAAGTAGAAGACGTCACCAGGGTAGGCCTCACGCCCCGGAGGACGGCGAAGAAGCAAAGACACCTCGCGGTACGCAACGGCTTGCTTGGACAGGTCGTCGTAGACCACCAATGCCGGACGACCCGTGTCGCGGAAGTATTCCCCGATGGCCGCACCCGTAAACGGTGCGTAGAATTGGAGGGGAGCAGGGTCAGAAGCTGTTGCCGCCACGATCACCGTGTACGCCATCGCTCCTGCTTCTTCCAGCGTCTTCAAAATGCCCGCAACTGTGGAGCCCTTTTGGCCTACTGCAACGTAGATGCAGAACACCGGCTCACCCGCGTCGTAAAACTCCTTTTGGTTGATGATGGTGTCAATTGCAACGGTCGTCTTTCCCGTCTGACGGTCGCCAATGATCAACTCACGCTGGCCACGACCAATGGGAATCATGGCGTCAATGGACTTGATGCCCGTCTGCAATGGCTCGTTTACCGGTTGACGGTAAATCACCCCAGGTGCCTTGCGCTCCACAGGCATGTCAAACGTCTCGCCTGTGATCGGGCCCTTGCCGTCAATCGGCTCTCCCAACATGTTGACCACGCGGCCCAACATGCCCTCGCCCACCTTCACGGAGGCAATGGTTCCTGTGCGCTTGGCGGTGCTGCCCTCCTTCAAATCGCCTGATGGCTCGAGAAGTACGGCACCCACGTTGTCTTCTTCCAAATTCAAAACGATGCCACGAACGCCGTTCTCGAACTCGATCAATTCACCAGATTGCACGTTAGTCAATCCGTAAATGCGAGCGATTCCATCACCCACTTGGAGGACGGTGCCCACTTCTTCGAGTTGGGCGGCGCTGGTAGCTCCTGCGAGTTGCTCGCGGAGAATCGAAGAAACTTCTGCTGGGTTAATTTCAGCCATCACTTTGTGCTTTTCACCTGTTAAAACTCAGGCTCGTAGTCGTGTTCAGTTAATTCACGGCCAAGCGAACGCAATTGCCGCTTGATCGAGGCGTCGACCATTTGGTCTCCCATTTTGAGGATGTATCCACCCAAAATGTTGGGGTCGACTTGTTCTTGGAGCTCCACTTCGCCGTTGTGCACTTTGGCCACCTGGCCCAGCACCTTCTCGCGAAGCTCTGATGTCAAAGGTGACGCTGTGGTGAGCGACACCTCCTTCACGTTGCGCATCAAGCGCAACTGGTTTTTGCCTTCAATGGCCAAGTCGCCAATGAGGCCTTCCCGACCCTTGCCAACCATGATGCGCAAGTACCCCATCGTCAGTGTACTCACGTGCTTGGAGAACACCGCGTCGAGGACCGCTTGCTTCTTGTCTGCCTTGACCACCGGGCTATTCAGCATCACGGCCAAATCCGCGCTGCCTCCGACCACCTCGTCGAGGGTGACCAAATCATTCGCAACAGCATCAAGTTCGCCCCGCTCCTCAGCGAGGGAAAGCAATGCCTTGGCGTACCGGGATGCGACGCGTGCTGTGGCCATGGGGTTAGTTCAAGGGGCTTTCGTCAATGAGGCGATCCACCAACTGCTGCTGCTTGTCGTCGCTGCTCAATTCGGCTCGAATGAGTTGTTCGGCGATGCTGACAGACAGTTTGGCGACCTCCGCCTTCAATTCTGCGACCGCGGCTTTGCGCTCGTTGGCAATGGCTTGGCGAGCGGACTCCGCTTCACGCGCAGCCTCTTCCTTCGCCTTGCTCTTGGCTTCTGCGACGAGCTTGTCTCCCATCTCGCGCGATTCGCGCAACATGGAATCTCGCTCGGCACGGGCCTCTTGCAACAAACGCTCATTGTCCGCCTGCAGGGATGCCATTTCGGCGCGGGCTTTGTCCGCTTGACTCAACGCACCGGCAATGCTTTCTTCGCGCTCTTTCAAAGCGATGAGGATGGGGCCCCACGCCATTTTGCGCAACAAAAACATCACCACCAAAAATGCGATGGTGGCCCAAACGACAGTCCCGAAAGCGGGTGTCAATAGCGCTTCCATGGAATTATCCGAGGGCGACGAGCAAGCAGATGATGGCACCGAAGAGGGCTACACCCTCAACCAATGCGGCTGCGATGATCATGTTGGTACGGAGATCACCGGCCATTTCTGGCTGGCGAGCCATGGCCTCCAGGGCGGAGCCACCAATGCGTCCAACACCAAGTCCAGCTCCGATAGCTGCAGCACCTGCGCCGAGTCCGGCCAAACCTTGTCCAATTTCAAGAAGGATAGTCAACAATTCCATGTGACGGTATTTGAGAGAATGAATGTTTCGTAATCAATGATGAGCCTCATGCGTTGCTTCACCGAAATAGATGGCTGCAAGCAGGGTGAAAATGAATGCTTGCAAGAACGCCACGAGCAATTCGATGCAATACATGAAGATCATGAACAGAGTCGAGAAGATGCCCACGCCATACCCTGCCACGGCTGAGGATTCCCCGAAGATGAGGATCAAACTCACAAAGGACAAGATGATGATGTGACCCGCGGTGATGTTCGCGGTCAAACGAATCATCAACACAATGGGCTTCAAGAACATCCCAACGATTTCAATCGGAATAATGATGGGCATCACGAAGATGGGCACCCCAGGAGGCCAGAACAAATGGCCCCAGTAGTGTTTGTTTCCGTTCAGGGTAGTCAAAAGGAACACAAAGGTTGCCATGACCATGGTGATGCCCACGGTTCCTGTGATGTTGAATCCCCCGATAAAAGGAATCAAGCCAAGCAGGTTCGCGAAGAGGATGAAGAAGAACACCGTCAACAGGAACGGCAAGAACTTCTGCGCCTTCTTCTCTCCTAAGCTTGGAACGGCAATGTCGTCTCGAACAAACACCACGAGGGGCTCCAGCGCGTTGGTCAATCCCGTAGGTGCCTGTCCTGGGCGCTTCTTGTAGCTCGCCGCAGCGCGGCCAAACAAAAAGACCAGAAGCGCCATGATGAACAACATCCCGAACACCGATTTCGTGATGCTCAGGTCCATGATGTGCTCGCCACCATGGTCGTGTCCGGAGTGATCACCAGCCAGGGAGATGTGGCCGTGAGAAAGCACGTACTCCGTGCCATCCTCCATGACGGCGTGACGTTCGTCGCCGTGACCATGAAAGGCACTGCTCATAAACACATGCAAACCGCGTCCTTCCGAATAAAGAATGACAGGAAGCGGGATGTGAACGGCAGACTCACCTTCTCCCCACAGGTGGATGTCGTAGGCATCTGCCACGTGATGCATGATGAATGGACTTGGGTCAAAGCCTGCTTCTTCCTCCAACCCTTCAATCAGCCCCTCTTCGGCATGAGATTCTTGGTGGGCATGTCCCTCGTGGCTGTTCTCATGTTGCGCCCACAGAAATGGGCCTGTCACGAGGCCTATTAGCGCCAGAAAGGGTTGCAATCGCTTGATCATCGTCCGAAATCCGCGACAAAAGTAATCACGAACTTCCCATTCCACAGGACTTAGGTAGATTTCTTTTTGTTCTGAGATGACGTGGCCACCAGGTCCACCACAAAAAGCGTGAGATGGGCCACAAAAACCGCAAATGCACCCAAGGCAAATTCCACCCTACCATACTCATTGACAACGAGATAGGACGTGATTAGGATGAGCATGCCAAACATCTTCACAGCCGTGGCGCCGTTGACTGCATTGACAAACCCCATCGGCGACTTGCCGGTCGAGCTCGCCACCCACCATCGGCTCAAGGCCGTCGACCCGCTCACCACCCCCACAGCGATAGTCCACCAAGGCTGAGCCACAACGTTCATCGCAGCCAACGAGTTGCCCGCGGCCCACGACAGGGTAGCAAGCGCCAAGCAGACCCAATAAAACCTTTGACCTTTCATTTCAACGCACGGACAACGAGGTAAAGGCCGGCGCCGAGTCCTAACAGCCCGCCAATGGCTGTGCCAAGAGGTTGGTTCCAAGCCAATCGCTCATCGAGCTTCAACCCACCAAACACACCAAAGGCAATGGCCACCCCGAGTTGGGTGCCCATTCCTGCAAAGCGCAGTATGGATGCAGAAGGGCCGGATTTTCTCCCTCCTTGTTGAGGGGAGTCCGCCTCCTTCTTGGGGTCGGTCATGAGCGCGGTTAGAGCTTTGTCTGCGCGGCAACAGGACGAGCGACCTCAGGCTTCTTGACTTGAGGAACCCCCGTTTCAACCTCGGCACCCTTCAGGGTGTTGACCGCACCAGGCTTGCCCATCATAGGGGCCTCCTTGCGTTCGCGCGAACCCATGTGGAACGTTCCAACAGGCTGCGCACCCGCCTCCACGCTGAGCTGGCCGTAGTACACGGTGCCAGCAACTTTGGCAGAGGCTTTCAGGGCCATGAGCTCAGCCACTTCGATTTGTCCTTCCATGGTGCCTTCCACTTCCAAGTGAGCACACATGACGTTTCCTTTGATGGAACCTTTGGGACCCACCACCAAACGTCCTTTGGTCGCAATGTCTCCCTCGAAGGTGCCGTCCACGCGCATGTTGCTTTGGCTGCGGATGTTGCCTTCAAAGGTGGTTCCTTCCACGATGCGGTTCACCGCATCCGTGCTGGGGGCTTCCGTGCCCATGGGGGATTTCTTGTTGCCAATCATTTGGCCGAAAGGTAGTGTTCTGAGAAGAACTTCGCGTACCCTTGGATGTCCTTGTTTTTGAACAACGTGACGTAGTTCTCGTTGCTAATTAGCACGATGTCGTACCCCGAAGAGTTGATGTCGATGAGCTCCTCTCGGTTCGAGGTGAACACGTTGTAATACCCCATCCCTTCCTCGCTGTTTCGGAAGGATTTGACCAAAACGACTTGGTTCGCTCGGTCGATCAAATTGCTGGTCACCTTGAGCCGCTTTGAGCCGTAAAACGCGTTGTTGAAATCTGCGGCTTGTGCCTTGATCTCTTCCCCGTTTCCGCGGCCCACTGGAACGAAAATCGCAAAGTAGTGCTCCTTGGTGGGCTGCACCTCAAACGGCGACACCTCCTCGGCAACCCCCTCCTCTTCCTTGGGGGGAGTGAGCTCGTTGCCCAGCGCCACACCTAGCTTCTGCATGATTTCACGCGCGTACGCCGCTTCCTCGGTGTCCGGGCAATCGCCCATGATCCCCTGAAGTGCCTCGAAATACGGTGTTCGGTCTCCGGTGTAACTCGTCAAGCCACCCACGCATTGCGCACGCAACAGCCTGTATTTGCATTCGAACATGTTGGAATCCGCCTCCAGCACCTCGTCGATTTCCAGCAAGACGTTTTGATAGTCCTTCGTGTAATAGCGGGAGAGGAGTGCCTCGTAAACCTCCCGCTGAGCTTGCCGAATCATCTCCTCTTCGTCGAGGTAATCTGGGTCTTCAATCAAGCGCGCCCATTCACTTCCCGGATACAACCGCACAATCTCGTCGGCCCAGTACTGGCTGTTGCAGTCGTCGCAAAACGGGTTTTGGTAGTTCTCTTCGATTTCTCGCTCGAGGTAGGTTCGGAACAACTGGTAATGCGCAGTCGGGTGAAAGTTGGAGCTGTCAAGAACCTCGATCAGTTCTGCCCACGTTTCGATGGCCTTTTCGTTGTCGTTCAGCTTCTCGCGGTAGTCCAAACCTGCGTTGTAATACGCCTCCGCCATCAGCTCTTCGACCACAACGCGTTCCTCCTCGCCGCAAGGTAGCGAGGCCAGCAGCTCCTCAAAGGACGGCAGGTTGGCGGGGTCGAGCGGGTCGAGCGCCTCCTCTTCTCCAGGCCCCTCTTCCCCGTCACTGTCCTCGCTGTCTTCGGAGAACAGGTTGCCCATTTTGTTCGATCGACGCCAATTGTCTTCCAACACACGGTCTCCCCAATAGTCGAGGAATTGCTGTTTCCCGGACTGCCTCAAGCTTCCGTTGTAAGGCCAAAACATGCCCGCCCCCGAGTTGTCTGCGGCCGCCGCCGCTTCCGCAACCTCCCTCGCGGCCTCCCGTTCCTCGCGCTGACGTTGCAGCTCGAGTTCCATGTTTCGAAGCACGCGGTCAACCGCGCGCAACCGAAGGTCTTCGTCCATGTCGCACAAATCGAGCAAGCTGTCGACCTCGTTGATGGTGTTGAGGTTCTCCACCAGGCTCGACAGGTCAGAAGCCAGGGATGAAATCTCTTCCTTGCGCTCGTTGTCTTCGTCGAGGTAAACCAACGCGCTGTCGTAATAAGCCTGCGCTGTCGGGTAGGCGAGGTCCTCCATGTACAAGTCTGCGAGCTTGAGGTAGCCCTTGCCGAGTTGGTGGTCGTTGTCCACGTGAGCCGCGACAGACGACTTGAACAACCCAAACGACTCGTCGCGTCGTCGGTCTTCCAAGGCCACGTCGCCAAGCGCGAAGTACACCTGGTCCAAGAATTCTTCGTTCTTGTCGTCTTCCAGCATCTCCTCCAACAGCTCCACAATCGCCTCGCTGTTTCCGTTGCGACGCTCGTACGTCATCGCTTGCTGGATGTTGCCTTGGAAGACCCATTCGTAGTCCGCCCAGCGCATGTCTGCGACGGCTTGGAACTGTTCGATCGCACCCTCTTTGTCTCCGGCCTCACGAAGGCATTGCGCAAGCACAAACGTGGCCCGGGTGCGCGCCTTGTCCTTTTTTCCAAGCAAGGGCAAGGCGTCCTCGAGGTGGCGCGCCGCGTCCTCGAACTCTTCGTTCAAAATCTTGTACTGCGCCAAGACCAAGAGGGTGTGTGCGGCCGCGTCCTCGGAAGCGTCACGCACGCTCTCAGCCTTGGTGAGGGCGTTCTTCGCTTTGACCACATCGCCGGTGCGCATGTGCGTTCGACCAAGCCACGAAAACGCCCACGCCTCAGCGTCGGCCCCGTCCACTGTTCGGACGAGGTATGTGAAGATTTCCTCGGCCTTGGGGTAGTCGCCTTTCATGTAGTACGACTTCCCAATGACGGTGTAGTTGTCGTCAATCCATTTGTTCATGACCGGCCGGTTCATCGACTTGGTCATTCTTTGAGGCGGGGCCATGGTGTGACGGTCCACCACGCGTGTGCATTTTTCAATGGCCCGCTCCATGAGGGGAAAAATCTGCTGGGCGGTGCTTTCGTCTGCCTCCAAAAACAAGGGCAGCACCTCGTCCCAACGCTCGTCGTGCAGTTCCTCGAGTTTGGCCTCTGCCTCCGCGTGAGCTTCGTTCGCATAAAAGAACCCGTTGTACTTGGCTGTGGTGTTGTGGTACAAGCGGTACGCCCGACCGTCACGTTTCGTGGTGCAAGACGAGGCCACGAGGGCAACGCATGCGAGTGTGAAAATCAGGGTGCGGTTCAACATCGGCTCCTTCAACGTAGAAGTGCCAAATTTATTGGAAGCCCGCCTTCTTTTGGCCAGAAACTTTGCCTGCGTCGCGATATTCGCGCCATGTCCAGATGGAAGCACCGTTTGCGCGTCACTGTTTTTGACGAAAGTTCCTACTCTGAAATCCGTGTCTTTCGCGGCTCGCCTCGCAAGTGGGCAACTTGGCTTGGTCTGGCATCGCTCACGTTGGTTGCGTTGACCTACCTCGTGGTGGCCCAAACCCCGCTCCGCGAATGGGTTGTGCCCGGCTATGTCGCTGAATCCACGCGCGCCGAGATCCGCGAAGCACGGGCAGCCACGGACAGCATGGCACGTGTTTTGGCCCAACAAGAGTTGTCCCTCTGGGCGCTTCGTCAAGCGTTGGTGGGAGACTCTGCCGCCCTTGGGTTTTTACAAAACGCTTCCGAAGGCAGAGTGGGGTTTGACAGTTTGGGCATTGCAGCCATGGATTCCGCTGCCTTGTTTCCTGGGACCGGAGAAGAAGCCCTTCGGCACACCGTTG
>JBDQOS010000230.1:0-3761 GCA_040261075.1 Flavobacteriales bacterium | reverse complement strand
CGTCACACACGCCGTCGCCGTCGGTGTCGTTGAGGCAAGTTCCGTTGCAGGTGTAGTATGTCTCAGGGAACGTGCATGATCCGTCGTTGTCCGTCGCAGCAGCCTCGTAGTTGCACGCCGTCATGTTGTTGCAACCTGGAACTTCAAGTTCGTTGCAAATGCCGTCTCCGTCGGAATCGTTTTGGCATTCACCTGCACAAGTGTAGTACGTCTCAGGGTAGACGCACTCACTCGAAACGGTGGCCTCGGAGTCGTAGTTGCACCCATTGCTGTCGGTGCAACCGGCACATGAGGTGTATTCGCAGGATCCGTCGTCCTCGGAGGCGTTGGCCGTGAAGTTGCACGCTCCGGCGTCCGTACATCCGTCGGTTTCGAACGGATCACAAACACCGTCGCCGTCCGAATCCGTCAAGCAATTGCCGTCGCAGTCGTAATGGGCTTCAGCGTAGATGCAGGATCCGTTGTCAAGGATGGCACCGGGCGTGAAGTTGCAGGCAAAAACGTCCTGGCATCCCGCGATTTCAGCGCTGTCGCAAATGCCGTTGCCGTTGTTGTCCACACATCCTTCGAGGGCCGAAGTTTCGCTGGCACAAACTTCCCACGTCCCCAGGGTGCCGTAGTCGTTGTTGGTGTTGTCCAACTCCACCAAAACTTCGCCGGCTGCGTTGGTCAACGTCATGCTTCCGCCTGACTCACAAATCCCATCTCCGTTGAAGTCAAACGAACAGATTCCGTCGCCGTTGCTGTCCTCCATGATCAGCGTGTGGCAACCCACAGGGATGCAACCTTCTTCCACGTACGTGGCGACTCCCAAACTGTAGCCTCCGCCGTCCATCAACGTTTCACCCGAAGCATCCTCAATGCGCCAGCTGATTTCGTTGGCCCAAGTGTCGGTGGTCAGGGACATGGTCCAGTAATCTGAGGCACCCAAGGTGACGCGTTGCGAGTACCCGTCGTTCCCTTCAAAGTCGTCGGCGTTGCCTCCGAGCAATTTGACGCTCACCTCGATGTCGTTGGTGTCGGCTGCGAGAGCCAACTCAGGCAGCAGAACCTCCACGTTGCCTCCAGGGTTCACGGTTTCCTGGTGGATCGTGGTGAAGGAAGCGTGGTTGTTCAGGGTGGTGGTAAGCTCGAATCCGTTGATTGCATGCGTTCCATAGTTGGTAACCAAGGCCAAAGGAGCCACGGAAGGAAGGCACGTGGTTTCTCCGACGTTGCTCAATCCGGAAACTGTCAAATCCCGTTCTGTGACAGGCACGGCACCAAAGCTTTCGAGGAGGCTAGCACGCACGCTTTCCAACGAAGCGCGCATGCGGGTGCGCTGACCTTCAGTGAACGTGTTCTTGCAATCTTGCGGCGTGTAGTCCATGTAATTTTCCACCTGAGCGCCTTCGCACGAGGGCAGGCTGCAGCCAGAGTTGTTTTCCAGCGTAGGCGGTGTGTCGCATACCTCGTCTCCTTGATTTTCGCAATTCGATTCTGAGGTGCAAGAATCCGTGTTCGAGAACGTGTGCCAAAGCGAAAGGTGGTGTCCCATTTCGTGCACGACGGTCCGGTTCATGTCCCGCCCTTCTTTCAATTCACCCACGGTGCCAAACGCGTTGTACAACACCACGATTCCGTCGCGTTCGTCCCCGGTAGGTCCGAGGTAGGCAAACCCTTGGATTCCCCAGCCGCCGTCGTTGCCGTTGATTTCAGGCACCACGAAAATGTTGACGTAATCGTCGCCGTACCAGGTAGTCAGTTCTTTGACGTCCCGTTGGTCCGCAGCGTCGGGGTCGTTTCCGTTGCTGATTCCGTGCTCCGCGTAACCGGGCACGACGTTCCCGTTGACGCGAACAATCCCGTTCGTGGGTTCGTCGTTGGGAGTTCGTTTGGCCATCTCAAACTGAATGAAGGTGTCCACACCGTTTCCGTCTCCGGGGGTGCCCGCAACCTTTCGGAAGTCGTCGTTCATGGCGTCGATGGCCGAGAGAATTTGCGCGTCGCTGATGTTTTCGTTTACGCCGATGGGGGATCCACGGTGAACCACGTGCACCACAACCGGAATGTTGTAAACCTCCATGTTTCGGTTGGCCTCAGCCTGCAAGCGTTGCACGGCATCGCGCACGGCGTTGAAGTTCCTGGCGTAACTCTCCGACGCCTCGACCTCGGCGTTGTGAAGGGTTTCAGCTGAACAGGGCTCGTCGGACTGCGACCACGTGTGAGAGGTGGCAAATCCGAGGGTCAAGAGAATCAAGGAGTGCAAGAGAACTCGCATGGGATGGAAATTTTGATGGGGTTTTCCTCCGCATACGTGGCGATTCCCTTGTCGGTTTCACCTTGGGCCAACGAAAAACCCCGGCGGACCAGTCCACCGGGGTTTCACGAGAAAATTTATCAGAATTTATACCCGACCCTCAATTTTTCGAGGAGACTTTGATGAGCTCAACTTCGAAAATCAGTGCAGCGTAAGGAGGGATGGCGCCTCCGGGCGCAGGACGAGCACCGTACGCCAATTCTTGGGGGATAAAGAAGGTGGTCTTTCCGCCTTCTTTCATGAGCTGAAGTCCTTCTGTCCAGCCGCGGATGACTCCGTTGAGGGGGAAGGAGATGGGTTCGCCGCGTTTGAAGCTTGAATCGAATTCCTCGCCGCTGAGCAAGGTGCCGCGGTAGTGTACGGTGACTTCGTCGTTGGCGTCGGGCGAGGCGCCGCTGCCGACCACGTCGTGCCGGTATTGCAGGCCGGAAGCCGTGGAGAGGATCCCCTCGTTGCTCGCGTTTGCGGCAAGGAAAGCCTCGCCCTCTTCTTTGGTGGCGCGGCCCTTTTCTTCCTTCATTCGCATCATTTCCGTGCGCACCATTGCATCTGCTTCAGCTGCGGACATCGTGGCGTCGCCGGCAAGGGTGGCTTCAAATCCAGACTTCAAGGATTCGCCGTGGACCGAGGTCAAGCCTTCGTTGGACAAATTGGTGGCGAACAACACGCCGAGGGCATAGGAAAGGGAATCCATGGCAGGAGCAGAGGGTTGGGAGGTTGAGGTAGCAGTTTTGGACGACTTCTTGGAGCGCTGGGCAAGCCCGTTGGTGGAGATCACCATGCTTGCCAACAGCAACACCCCGGCAGACATCCGGAAGTTTGAAACATTCATGGGGCCAAAGTTCGCACGAAAACCTTGTCGTTGCTCGAACTTTCTTCTGGAAGGTACACGTAACCGCGATCCACAAACGACTCGAGTTCTTCGGCGCTTTGGAGGTTGTTTTTCAGAACGAAGCGGGCCATGGCGCCGCGTGCAGCTTTGGCAAAGGCGGAGATGGACTTCAATTGGCCCGCTCGGTTTTCAAGAAAGTGACACGTGAACACGCGACTGGGGTCGATACCGTGCAGGGCTACGCTGCTGTATTCGGTGCTCGCCAAGTTCAAAATCATGCCGGATGGAAGGGTTTGGGCTTCGTCCTGGAGGACCTTCGGAAGACGCTCCTTCCAAAAAGAAGCCATCGAAGGGTGGCCGGCGTGGTGGCACCACCGATGCCCCATCTCAAGTCGAACCGGACAATATTGATCCAGAGGGCGGAGTGCACCGTACACCCCGTGGAGGATTCGAAGCCTGTTCTGAGCCGCACGAACGTCGTCCAGGTTGAACGAGTGAAGGTCCAGCGATTTGAAGGCATCTCCACGAAACGTCCAGCCTGCGGCCCACAACGACTGAGGAGTCCAAGTTTGGTGCCACCCGTAGACGTTTTCGGTCAGGGATTCGCTCAGTCCCAGCTCGGATTGGGTT
>JBDQOS010000229.1:0-4178 GCA_040261075.1 Flavobacteriales bacterium | reverse complement strand
GAAAGGCGGGAGAGGCCCAACACTACTGCCCCAATTCCAAAGGGTGCCCTGCCCAAATCCGTGGTCGTCTGAAACACTTCATCTCGCGAAAGGCCATGAACGTGGACGGCCTCGGCAAGGAAACGGTCAAGCAGCTCGTGGACGCGGGGTTGGTGCGCGACGTGGCGGATTTGTATCGGCTGCGCGCCGAGGAACTGTTGCCGCTCGAGCGCATGGCCCAAAAGTCCGTGGACAACCTGCTTGCCGGGCTTGAGAAGAGCTAGGAAGTGCCGTTTGAGCGAATGTTGTTTGGGCTGGGCATTCGCCACGTGGGCGAGACGGTGGCCAAACAACTCGCCCGCTCCCTCGTTCGCCTCGACGCGTTCAAGTCCGTGTCGCTCGAGGAGTTGATGGCGCTGGAAGAAATCGGGCCCATCGTGGCGGAAAGCGTCGTGGCTCAGTTTGCTGACCCCTCGTTTCTCGACGTGCTCGACCGGCTCGTCGCGGCCGGTGTGCAAACCCAAGCGGAGATTGAGGCTCCTGTAGGGACCGCGCTGGAAGGCGAGTTGGTGGTGGTCAGCGGCGTGTTCGAGACAATGTCTCGGGACGAGGCCAAGTCGGCCGTGACGAATCACGGGGGGAGGCTGGCTGGGAGCATCAGCTCCAAGACCACCATGGTGCTTGCGGGAGAAAAGATGGGGCCGAGCAAACTCCAAAAGGCAGAGTCGCTCGGCATCCCGTTGGTCGATGAAAAGTCGTTCCTGGCGCGAATTGGCCTCAGCGAATGACCTCGAGGGTCGTCCGCAACTGACCGGACTGCTCGCCTCCACACGTGGCGAGGTATTGTACCGACACGATGTACGAGCCTGGATCCACGAGCGTTCCGCTTGCCCGTCCGTCCCATTGCAAGGGCTGGCCGTTGTTCTCAAAGAGGAGCGTGCCCCAACGGTTGAACACTTGGATGTGGTATGCGTCCATCATGGTCAACACGTTGGTGTCCTCGTGCCCAGGCACAAAGGGGAGGAAGCGGTCGTTGGAGCCGTTGTTGTCGGGAGTGATGACGTTGGGGAGAACCAACTCAGACAATTCAAGCACTTCCGCGTTGGAATGGACCTCGGCGGCTTGCTTCGTGGTGGTCGTGCATCCGTTTTCCAAGAATTCGACCTGGAGCGTGTAGGCGCCCGCTTCGGTGAAGGTGGCTTCGCCGTTGGTGGAAATCACTTCTCCCGTTTCAGCGGACATCCAGGTGTACATCGGCGTGTATTCTTGAGGGAAAACCTCCAAGCCCACCATGGAGACTTGCGGAACGTTGCAGTCCAACGTGCCGTCCACGTACCCCAGGGTCACTTCAGGCATCTCCGTGTCCTCGTCAATTTCGACGCTGTCAAACGACGTGCATCCGTTCTCCGCGTTGGTGACGGTCAACACGTACGTTCCGCCGCCGGCGGCGTAGGCCGTTACCTCATCTGAATCGCCTTCAAAGGCGCCGTCTTCGGTGGTCCATTGCGCCAAAGCGTTGGGGTCGTTGGCCGTGGTGCCGAGCAATTCGATTGCGGGATTGCTGCACGTCACCGTGCCAGGCAAGCCGGCACTCACGTCGAAGGTGGCGGTGTCCACCACAACTTGCAGGTCTTGCTCGTCTTTGCACAGCAAACTCTCCGTGCCAGGGTACGTGACTTCGAGCGTCACGTGGCCCGGCGACGTTGTGGCAAAGGTCATGTCGTTGCTTACCAAGGCGTTGTTGACGTACCACGCGTAGTCGAGGTAGGCGCCAAAGTCCGACTCCGCAAAGCACGTCAAGGTCAGGTCGTTGGTGCAGTTCAAGGCGTTGCCGTCGCTGGCAAGCTCGACCGTCACTTCGTCCACCACAACGTGGACTTCGTCGGTGATCTCAAGGCCGCATTGGTTCGTGTACGTCACGCTCAGGGTGCTGCTGACGACCCCCGTGTAGAGGGGAGCTTGCAAGGTGGCGTCGCTGACGGCGTTGCTTGGCGACCACGTGTATTCCGTGACGTCCAAACCGCCGGCCACAAGTTGCACTGCCGCTTCTGGGCAGGCGTAGATTTCCGTGTCCGTGCCCGTGGCGTTGCCGGTCAAGCAGACCCGCTCAACGTTGATGGCGTCGCTCGCTTCGGCCGTGAAACCCCACCACACGAAACGTTCGCCGTCGAAAATGTCGTTGATCAAGTCAATGCTGGCCACCAGACGAGCATCGCAGTCCAGGTGCACCGTCATCTCAGGCCCTGCGGGATCCCAAACCACGTCGACCAAGTGGTCTTCGCCGTCCTCGAGGTTGCCGGAGTTGACAAACGCCGCAACAGGGCCCGCTGTAAACGTGGCAGGACCGTCGAGGTGTGCGTACGACCCGTGGTTGACCATGGCAATGTGATCCACTTCGATGTCCCCAAATTCCGCCTGCTGGCGCGTGTCGAAATCCACCCCAAACGACGTGCTGAAGTCGGTGTAGCTCGTGCCGGCGGCATCCGGACCTTCCGTTTGGAAGACCAGCACCACGCCTTCGGCGCCGTGGTTGACGCTGCCGAAGTTCAACTTGGTTTGGAGGTGAAACGGCTGAGTCAAATCAATGGCCTCGTTGGCCCAAACCGCACCGGAAGTACCGTTCTCGCCGGAGGTCAATTCAACGCAACCGTCGCCCAGTGACACGGCCGTGCCAGTGGGCGAATACGTGGACAATTGGGCAGTTGCCGGGAGGGTGAGGGCAAGTGCAACTGCGAGGGATAGGGTAGAAGAGAAGCGCATTTTTGCGACTTTTAGTGCATGAGACACTACGTGCTTGCCATGCTTGGGGTTGCGGTTTGGGGTGGATTTGTTGCTCGAGGTCAGGTCGATCCCTGTTCCTCGGTGGCTCCTGTCGCGGCGTTTGTCAGCCCTTACGACATGACACTCATGCATTTGGCCTGCGTGAATTCGTCCCTCGAAGAATTCTTCAGCTACCCCACCTGGAAGGTGTACAGCAGCGAGGGGGACCTCTTGGCCGAGGAAACCCTGAATTACTTCGGATTGACGGACACGACTTGGCACGTGCTGAATGTTGTGAATCCCTTGGACTTCAACACCAGCTCCCAAGAAGTCACCTTGGTACTCACGTGGAGTTCCGTCATCGGTGAGCAATCTTGCGAGTTTGCCTACGTTTTGGAGCCTTGGGTTCCAAGCCCCAATCCCGACGCCGAATGCATGTTGGTGCAAGTCCATGCGTGGGGTACGCTCAGCCCCGCTTCCGGGTTTCACTTTTCGTTGTTCAATGTGCTTGACGAACAGGAAGTTGCGTCGTTTGACGTGGTGGCCGATGAGGCGGGGTTGTGGCCGTACGAAGACGTGGCTGAGGCGTGCCTCGACTGGAACCAATGCTACACGCTGTCCTGGGAGTCCCTCGGCGACCCGCAATCGACCTCGCCGGTGTACGTGGGCCTTTCGCCCGGAGCGTGGGGCAATTCAGCGTGGTTTGACTTCACCACCGTGGAGATTTGGCCGTTGGAGGCGGGGTCCGTTTACTTGGACGCGTACGAGCCGGATTGCGACACCACAGCCGTCGACGACGTGCGGGAGGCGCATCCGACCCCGTTGCGTTGGATGGGAGCCAACCCGGCTCCCGCGTCATCTCGCGTTCCGGAGGCTTGGCGCGGCGCCGAGGTTTGGTCGGTAGACGGTCGCGCGCTGGGGACGATCGACCCTCAGGGTGCTTGGCCGGCTGGGGCCCAGGGCTGGGTGATTCTCAAACAGCTAGAGGGTGGACTCAGGGTGGTGACGCGCGTTTGGGTCACGGATTTCTAAGACCTCTGTTTCAGATTGCCCTCAAAACTGCAGGGTCAACTTCAAATTCACCCGACGTCCGGTCAGGAAATTGGGGACTGCATAGTAGCGGCCGTTGACGTCCCGGATCCAGTTGTGATTGATGGTGTTGTTGATGCCCAAAATGTTGAACACCTCCAACGAAATCAAGCCGTTTCGCTCCGCGTCGTCGCTGAACATCACGCGCGAAAACCCGACGTCGACCCGGCGGTAAGCGGGGGTGCGCAGGACGTCTTGGTAGCGGTTGAACGAGGGCGGTCCGTAGGGGAGGCCTGAGCCGTAGAACAAGCTCAGCAAAACCTTGGAATCGGGGTTTCGCGGCATTTCATCCTGAAACAACAGGCTGAAACTGAACCGTTGGTCGGCCGGACGTGGAATCATGCCGGGGT
>JBDQOS010000228.1:0-2578 GCA_040261075.1 Flavobacteriales bacterium | reverse complement strand
GGACCAGGACCGGTTCGCGTTGGCCAGCCAGCAGAAGGCAGCCGAGGCGATGGCGGCAGGCCGGCTAGCCGAAGAAATCGTCGCGGTGCCGGTGCCGCAGCGCAAGGGCGATCCCGTTTTCTTCGACACCGATGAGCATCCGCGCGCCGATTCGTCGATCGAGGGTCTGACGAAACTTCGGCCGATCGTCCGGCCGGATGGCACCGTTACCGCAGGCAATGCCTCGGGAATCAATGACGGTGCCTGTGCGCTACTGCTTGCCTCCGACGATGCAGCGGCCGGGGCGGGCCTCGAGCCGATGGCCAGGGTCGTGGCCTGGACGGCAGCAGGGGTGGAACCGCGGGTCATGGGCATCGGCCCGGTACCGGCGTCACGGAAAGTCCTCGCGCTGGCTGGCCTTAGCCTCGAGCAGATGGACGTCATAGAGCTTAACGAGGCTTTCGCAGCGCAGGGACTGGCCGTGCTGCGCGAACTCGGCACTGCCGATGACGACGAACGGGTTAATCCCAACGGCGGCGCGATTGCGCTCGGCCACCCCCTCGGCATGTCCGGTGCGCGCCTAGTCACGACGGCCGCCTACCAGCTGCGGCGAACGGGCGGCCGTTATGCCCTGTGCACGATGTGCATTGGCGTGGGGCAGGGGTACGCCGTGGTGATTCGCAATGCCACATCCAAGGCCTAAGCGATGATTTACGCCTTCCGAAACATGGTGCCGGTGGTGCACCCCTCGGCATTTGTTCACCCACAAGCCACGTTGATCGGTCACGTGACGGTTGGCCCGGAATGCTACGTGGGTCCTGGAGCGGTGCTGCGCGGAGATTGGGGCAAGGTTGTGTTGGAGCGCGGATGCAACGTTCAGGAATGTTGCGTGCTTCACATGTTTCCCGGGGCCACGGTGCTCCTTGAAGAAGGCGCCCACGTCGGGCACGGTGCCATGGTGCACGGCGCACGTGTCGGCCGCAACAGCCTCGTTGGAATGAACGCGGTTCTTCTCGACGACGTGGAGTTGGAAGAAGAATGCATTGTGGGTGCACTTGCACTCGTCAAGGCGGGAACCCGTTGGCCTCGTCGTTCCTTGGTGGTTGGAAACCCTGCGGAGCGCAAGGGCGAGGTGAGCGACGAGATGATCGCCCACAAAACCGAAGGTACAGCCTTGTACCAAGGCCTTCCGGCTGACGCCCACCGCCACTTGACCGAGGTCGACGCGTTGACTTCGGTTCCGGCCAACCGGATTGAAGATTTCCCGTCCTACGACACGTGGGCTGAAAGAAAGGACCAGGGGGGCTCCCCGGAAGAATAATCGGAGCGATTTGGGAAGGTCGGGAAGAAGAATCCAGGAGTTCAAGCAATTCACCGTGCGCGACGACGCGTGCGGAATGAAGGTGGGGACGGATGCCCTCGTTCTGGGTAGTTGGGCAGGGGCTTCGCTCTCAAGTGAACCTGCGTCACCTCGTCGAATCCTCGATGTCGGCACGGGTTCAGGCATTCTTGCCCTCATGCTTGCGCAACGGTTTCCCTTGGCCCTCGTGGATGCCCTGGAACTCGAGCCAGAAGCCGCAGCTCAAGCGGCTGACAACGCGGCAAACAGCCCGTTTTCCGAGCGCATTCGCGTTCATGCTCGAGCCGCACAGGGGTGGTGTGAGCCGGCCGATTTGGTGGTGTGCAACCCTCCCTTTTTTCATGGGCACCCCAAGAGCCTCGACCGGAAGCGCAACCTCGCAAGGCACGACGACACCTTGCCGTTGCATTCGTTGTTCGCCGTCGTGCGCGCCTGCTTGTCAGAAGGAGGGGAGTTCGCGTTGGTGTTCCCTGAGGACCGGTCGAGCCAACTCTGCGAAGAGGCAGCCTCTCACGGGTTTTACCTTCATGCCCAAATCGGCTTGCGGGCAACCCCGCAACACGAGGTTATTCGGAGCTTGTGGTCTTGGAGCGATAAGCCATGCGAACGGGTTTCTCGTCAACTCTGGGACCTGGAATCCCCTGAAGGTAGAGGAGCATGGTCGGCCGACATGGTGGCCAGGTTGAAGCCTTTCGTCAAGCGCCTTTCGTGATCCTCAGCAGCCGAGAACCTGGCGCAGACGATCGACCTGAGCGTGCCACAAATCTTGGGCATCTTCCACCTCGTCGTCGTCCGCAAAGTCGGTGATGACGAGCGCATTCTCACCGGTCAATTCGTCCACGCGAATCCGAAACTCAAAAAACGTGTCCTCGCCGTCCTCTTCGGCTTCCAGCCAACGAAACTTCACGAACTCGTCTTTTTTCTTGCTGATCATGCGGGCCGACTCTTCGCTGCCGTCCCAAAAGAAAATGTGAACGTCCTTTTTGATGTTGACGTCGTCGCAGAACCACTCAGAAAGCCCCGAAGGCGTGCTGATGCAGTTGTACAGAACGCCCTTGGAGCTGTTCAACGGAATCTCAAGTTGGAACTTTACTTTTTCTGCAGTCATCATGCTCTTCGTCTTTAGTAGGTCGGCTGGCTTCATTTCGTCCGTCGTGATTGTCAACTCATCGAAGCCGCGGAAGGTTCACAAGATACGATAGGCCTTTCCTTTTTCTGCACGACCTGTTGCAGGAATTG
>JBDQOS010000227.1:0-4209 GCA_040261075.1 Flavobacteriales bacterium | reverse complement strand
GCAATTCGCCAAGGAGTGCCGTAGGGTGTGCCCCTATGGGGTTGAAGTACCTCAACAGCGCCACGCGATGCTTGGGGTGCCCAACAACCTCGTGCCCTTCCTGACCCAAGCCGTGGCGGGAATCCGGGGAGAATTGACGGTGTTTGGGGGCGACTACCCCACGCCAGACGGCACCTGCATCCGCGACTACCTGCACGTCCTGGATTTGGCAGAAGCGCACGTCGCGGCCCTGGCGTGGTGTTTCCGACAGGAAGCGGACGAGGCCGTGGTTCGAGCCTTCAACTTGGGCACTGGCCAAGGTGCGTCCGTGTTGGAAGTCATCCAAGCCTTTGAGCGGGCCACCGGCGAGCGCGTCCCCTACCGCATGGGCGAACGAAGGGCAGGCGACGTGGTGGCGATTTGGGCAGATCCCACGCGGGCCAAGGAAGAGCTGGGTTGGGCCACCCGCCGGTCGTTGGAAACGTCGTTGGCGGATTCGTGGAAGTGGCAGCAGGCGCTCAAAAAAGCGTAAGCCCAACCGTCCCCAAGCCGAGCGCAAACCCCGCGTAAACTTCCCGAGGCGTGTGCGCCCCCAAGTGAAGTCGGCTCCACCCCACCAGGCCGGAACTCAGAACCAACGCACTGACCCACCCCAAATTCCAGGAACCGTCGGACATCGCCACGTTCATGTACACGGCGAGGATGCCGCCTTGGGCGAGCATGTGCATGCTGATTTTGGCCTTCCACGTCAGAATCCAGGCCGAGCCAATGGCCACCACCAAGGAAAGCAGCACTTGGCGGTAAAACAACGGCACCTCGACGCTGGTGCTGTTGACGACAAGCGCATACGCCATGAGGTAATACGCCAGCACAAGCAAAAAGGGAATCGGACGCTCGCCTCGTCTGCGAATGTCCCAATCGCTGATCACCCCACGTCGCTTTAGAATCCACAAGGAAAAGGCCGGAGCAAGGGTGTTGATGAGCAACAGAACAAACAAGTAGGCAAAGAGCCCCATCCGGTAGGCCAAATACCCGTCCACCGCCCACAACAAACTCAGCGTGAGCAAGGGCATGCACAACGGATGCAACACCGCACTGATGAATTGCGCCAAGCCAGTCATCACAGCTCCTTGCGCAGTCGAGCCACAGGTATGCCAAGTTGTTCGCGGTATTTGGCCACCGTCCGCCGAGCGATGTTGTAGCCCTTGGCGTTGAGCAACACCCCGAGCTTTTCGTCGGACAAGGGCTTGCGCTTGTCTTCTTCGGCAATGGCGTCCTGCAAGATTTTCTTCACTTCACGCGAACTGACCTCTTCTCCGCTGTCTGTGGCAATGCCTTCTGAGAAGAAAGACTTGAGCGAAAGCGTCCCGTACGGGGTCTGAACGTATTTGCTGTTGGCGACGCGCGACACCGTGCTGATGTCCATGCCGATTCGGTCGGCGATGTCCTTCAAAATCATCGGCTTCAAATCCACTTCGTCGCCACTTAAAAAGTACGCACGCTGGTGCTCCACAATCGCCTGCATCGTCTTGGTGAGCGTTTGTTGCCGCTGCGCGATGGCGTCGACGAACCACTTGGCGGCATCCACTTTTTGCTTGACAAACGTGAGCGCTTCCCGAGTCGCCTTGTCCTGCTTCCCTCCTTGGCTGTAGGTGTCCATCATCTCGCGGTACGTGCGACTGATTCGAAGCTCGGGAGCGTTGCGGCCGTTGAGCTGAAGCAGAACGTCCTCGCCGTCCACCGAAAGAAGAAAGTCCGGGATGACGTGGTGCACAACCCGAGAAGAATCGCTTCCGGCGTTTCCGGGTTTGGGGTTGAGGCGGGTCAGCTCGTCCAGCGCTGCGCGCAAGTCGTCCTCGTCAATTTCCAGGGCCGATTGGAGCTTGTCGAAATGCTTCTTCGTGAAGGACTCGTAGTGCTCGTCCAAGAGCAACGCGGCACGGCCAAGCGCCACTTGACGAGGATCCTCGGCGGGCTTGTCGTGACGCTTCCGGGACACTTGGAGCCGGAGACATTCTTGCAAGTCCCGAGCACCGACGCCTGCCGGGTCGAGGGTTTGGACCACCCCCAAACTCTCCTCGAGCGCGCTCCGCGGAACGTCGATTCCTTGGGTGAAGGCGAGGTCATTGACAATGCTGTCCAAATCCCGCCGCAGGTACCCGTCGTCGTCCAAATGCCCGATGAGGTGCTCGGCCAAGGCCCTCGTCCCCACGGCGATGTCCAGGAGCCCGAGTTGGTCCACGAGCAATTCTCGGAACGTGGCCCCGCTCCCCAAGGGAATGTCGCGGTCCTCCACGTCGGCTCCGTGGTTCCGAACGCTCAGTTGGTAGTCCGGCGTTTCGTCGTCCAAGTATTCGTCAAAATCAAAATCCTCAAGCGCCTCCGACGCTTCGTGTTCGTCGCGGTCCAGTTCGTCCTGGACCTCCTCCCTCTCGGCACCCTCTTCCAGCGCAGGGTTCGCTTCGAGCTCCTGCTTGATTCGGGCTTCGAGCTCCAACGTCGGCACCTGCAGCAGCTTCATCAACTGAATCTGCTGGGGCGACAGCTTCTGAAGAAGCTTTTGTTGGAGGCTCTGTTTGAGCATGGTTAGAATTCGGCGTTCAGCGGGGTTCTTGGGAAGGGGATGACGTCCCGAATGTTGGGCATTCCTGTGACGTACATGACCAGCCTTTCAAATCCCATGCCAAACCCGCAGTGCTTCGCCGAACCAAACTTTCTCGTCTCCAAATACCACCACACGTGTTCTTCGGGAATGTTGAAATCCGCGCATTTCTTTTTCAGAACGTCCAAGCGCTCCTCGCGCTGGCTTCCACCGATGATTTCACCGATGCCTGGAACCAACACGTCCATCGCTGCCACCGTCTTCCCGTCGTCGTTCGCGCGCATGTAAAACGCCTTGATGCCCGCCGGGTAATCGGTGACCACCACAGGTCCTCCGACGTGCTTCTCCACAAGCCAGCGCTCGTGTTCGCTTTGCAAATCGACCCCCCATTCGACCGGAAATTTGAACTTTTTCTTCTTGTACGGCTTGGAATTTCGGAGCAATTCAATGGCCTCAGTGTACGTCAGGTGCGTGAAGGGCGCGTCGACCACGGCCTGCAACCTCGCCCGCAACGGATGCTCGTGCCGTTCCGCCTGGGGAAGCCCCTTTTCTGCTTCGATTTCGCGCTTCTCCAAGAACTCCAAATCCTCGGCGCTGTGCTCCAACGCGTACTTCAGCACGTACTTGAGGCAGTCTTCGGCCAAGGCCATGTCGTCCTTCAAGTCCGCGAAGGCCATCTCCGGTTCAATCATCCAAAACTCCGCCAGGTGACGAGACGTGTTGCTGTTCTCCGCTCGGAACGTAGGTCCGAAGGTGTACACCTGGCCCAATGCCATGGCGCCCAGTTCCGCTTCGAGCTGCCCACTGACGGTCAGGTTCGCTTCCTTGCCGAAGAAATCCTGCTCGACGTCCAACGCACCGGACTCGGTCCGCGGGAGGTTGTCAAGGTCGAGCGTGGTCACCCGGAACATCTCGCCGGCTCCCTCCGCGTCGCTTCCGGTGATGATTGGCGTGTGAAGTTGGTAGAACCCGCGCTCGTGGAAGAACGAGTGCACCGCGTACTGAAGCACGTGGCGCACGCGGAACACCGCCCCAAACGTGTTCGTTCGGAAACGCAAGTGCGCCTTCTCGCGAAGGAATTCCAAGCTGTGGCGCTTCATTTGGATTGGGAATTCCTCGGGGTCGGCCCCGCCCAGGACCGCCAAGGACTGCACCACAAGCTCCGTCGCTTGCCCGCCACCTTGGCTTTCCACCAACGTCCCCACAGCTTCCACCGCCGCTCCTGTGTGCAACTGTTTCAACACCTCCGGAGCCGTGGCGTCCTTGTCGACCACGAGCTGCAAATTCTGAAGCGTTGAACCGTCGTTGACCGCCAGAAACCGGTCGTTTCGAAACGTGCGAACCCACCCGCAAACGCGTACGGTTTGGCCCACATGGGCGTCGCTCAAAAGCAGGGAAATGCGCTTGCGCGCCGTGGTCTGAGAATCCGTCATGTCATCGGCTTTTCCCCTTCTCGGGGTCCTCCTACAAAGTAAAGACAGGGAGCGCGGCTTCCCCCGCTGCACGCCCATGAATTTCCAACTCAGGCATCGCTCTCGACACGACCGTCGCGAAGTCGCACCGTGCGATGCGCGTACGCCGCGATGTCCTCCTCGTGCGTGACGAGAATGACGGTGTTTCCTGCTTTT
>JBDQOS010000226.1:0-3065 GCA_040261075.1 Flavobacteriales bacterium | reverse complement strand
GCTGGTTTATGAGCCGTTTCCTGACGGGTTGGCGCGATGGTATGCAGGAGTTCGTCAGGACGAAGGATCTGCTCGCAACCGTCAGCAAGAACTTGTGAAGTTCGCCCCCTTTCAGGATGCGTTTGTCGTCCGTTTGAGGAACGGCGAAAGGGAAGTCATTCGGCCTGGCGAGGACAACTCTTCCGGGGAGGAGTCCGAGGTGGAATTGGCCGGCCACGCCGTTCCCGAGGATGCCGTCCACGTTTTGGAAGCGCGGACTGAGTCAAGACAGGCTCTGGAAACCAGTCCAGGCCAAGCGAGCGATTCAGAGGGCGATTCAGAGGAAACGAGGAGGGGAGAGGGAACTCCCCAAGGAGCAGGCACCTACGGGGCTGGGGAGGCGGCAGGTGAGTCCAGCGACGTCGCGATCGCGGAAGACGAAAGGACACCTGCCGAGGCCTATCCGTCTCGTGAACGGGCTGCGGCACTCGCACTGCAGGCCGCGAACTCGCCTGAGGCAGATCGCCCAAGTTCTTGGCACATCGACATCGCGAAGTACTACGGAACCGTGCCTTCCAAAGATGTCGCATCCTTGCTCTTTCGGGCGGCCGATTGGGGGGTGAAAAGTGTGGAAATTTTTGGCCAAACCACCTACTATTCCAAGTCGTTCAATGACTTGGGACAAGCGGAGGAGGTGTTGGAATCCGTGCGCCGCGAAGGCTTCCTGAACGCCCGGTTGGTGAAAGAGGAGTAGCGCGTATTTTTCGGCGATGAAACGCGCGGCAAGAACAGGTCCAGTCCTGCGGAGGATGATGGCGACGGCGACGTGCTTGGTGTCGGCTTTGACCGCCCTCCAAGCCCAAACTCCCGTCCTGAACGAATTGATGGCATCCAACAGCCTTGCCGTCTTCGACGACTTTTTTGAGTCGGACGACTGGGTCGAGATTTACAATCCCGGTGGTTTGGTCCAGATGGCCGGCTACCACATCTCGGACGACCCCACAAACCTCACGAAATACACGTTTCCAGACTCGGATCCGGGCTCAACCTTTCTCACGCCCGGGGGACACATGCTTGTGTGGTGCGACGAAGACAGCGTCCAGGGTGTGCTGCACGCCAATTTCAAATTGAGTGCGGAAAACGAAGGCGTATGGTTGACCGCTCCGGACGGAGTTACCGTGTTGGATTCGATTGTGTACCCACCTCAGCAAACAGACATCAGTTACGGCCGATCCTGCGACGGGTGCGAAGATTGGGTGTACTTCAACGTGCCGACGCCGGAAGAATCCAACGCAGAGCAAATTCTGCCGACCCCCACGTTGTACCTGAACGAAGTTTTGCTCGACAACACCGTCAACTTGGTGGACGAATTCTTCGAAACCGACCCGTGGATCGAGGTCTTCAACCCCAACCCGCAACAGGTCAATCTCGCGGGATTTACGCTCACCTCTTCGGCAGGCGGCACCTGGACCTTGCCTTCGAACGATCCCGTGAGTACGACGGTTCCCAGCGACGGTTTTCTGTTGTTGTGGTTGGACGGCCAACCTGAGCAAGGAGGACATCACAGCGACTTCGCAGCACCGATTCAAGCCCAAACGTTCACCCTCGTTGGCCCCGACATGGTCCTCGCCGACGAAATCGATGCCGAGGTGTCTTTTTCGAACGTTTCGTGGGGACGTGCCACCGACGGAGCTTCTTCGTTTACCTGGTTTGACATTCCGACCCCCCGAGTGACCAACTCACTCTTGATTGTCCCGCCCGACGACGTCGTGTTGAACGAATTTCAGTCGCACAACGTCTCTGGCCTCGCGGATGACCAAGCCGAAATTGAAGACTGGGTCGAAATCCACAACCTGTCATCGGTGCCAGTCAACCTTGCCGGCTACTACCTCACAGACCGCCTGAACAACCCCACCAAGTGGCGGTTTCCCATCAACGTGGGAGATTCGACGGTGGTGGAGCCCAACGGTTACGTTGTGCTTTGGGCGGACGAAGACCAGGCCCAAGGCTGGAACCACATGAACTTTCGACTCAACAACGCAGGGGAGGCTTTGGTGCTTCGATCGCCCGACGGGTTTACCATTGCGGACAGCGTTCATTTTGGTGCCAGCCTTCCCGACGTGTCCAAATCACGACTTCCCAACGGCACCGGGGAGTTTGAGTGGACCGAAAACACCACCCCCGGCGGCTGCAACGACTGTCCAAGTTCGATTCATGAGGATCTCGTGCATGCCACGTCCAATTTTTTTCGGGGGCCCAACCCGATTCGACCCGGGCTGTCCTTTGCCCTGACTCAAGGCGCTTCGCTTTGGGACCTCACGGGTCGGCATCTCGCCCAATGGGAGTTGGGGTTGCATCAATTTCCATGTACGGCCACCGGCATTTTCGTTCTCAAGTCTGAGGGTGGCGCGACGCACACCTTGGTGGTCGAAGATTAAGTCTCCTTCGGAAGGGCTGCAGCGGTTGTTCTTTTGGCTGATTTTGTGTACTTTTGCACCCCATTAATCTTTGGCAGGGCAAAGGAAGTATCACTCCGCGGCGCTCCCTGCAGCGAAGCACAACACACAGGTGACGCATGAACGACGCCACCCAACAGCCTGAAGACGCCAACTTGGAAAACCAAGAAAACCAAGAGGCCCAGGCACCTGAAGCGGCTGAACAGGCCGCTGAAGCTGCTGCCGAAGCAGCCCCCGAAACCCCTTCTGAACCCGCCGCTGAAGAAGCTCCTGCAGAGGAAGCTCCTGCAGAGGAAGCTCCTGCAGAGGAAGCTCCTGCAGAGGAAGCTCCTGCAGAGGAAGCTCCTGCAGAGGAAGCCCCGGCTCCAGAACCCACCCCAACTGAACCACGCGAATTGGCCAAGCCAACCGGTGAATTTGATTGGGACGCGTTCGAAAGCGAGCAGGATGAGTACAGCGCAGATGAGCGCAAGCGTCTTGAGGATCTCTACGAAGAGAGCTTGACGTTGATCAAGGAGAAGGAAGTGGTGGAAGGCACGGTCATTTCCATCGGAAAGAAGGAGGTGGTTGTCAACATTGGTTACAAATCAGAAGGCGTCATCGGCGCGTCTGAATTCCGCTACAACCCGG
>JBDQOS010000225.1:0-2849 GCA_040261075.1 Flavobacteriales bacterium | reverse complement strand
GTCGTACACCGTGACAGCGTCCCAACCCGCTTCCATTTGCCCGGCCGAGAAACTGATGGACATCATGGTTCCGTCGCCCGGATTGTCGGGGCAGTAGCTGAAGACAGTGTTGTCGTTGGCTCCGTAACAATAGTCGAACGACCCTGCTGCAGTTCCGCACGCAGAAGGTGTCCCGAGGTCCAAACCTCCCTCAAGAAGAACGGGGTTGCTGCAGAAGATTTGGTCTGGACCAGCCGTGATGAAGGTTCCGGGGTTTTCGATGACTTCAACCACCAACGTGGTGTCCCAGGTGCACCCAAAATTGTTCGTCACAACGTAGCCAAACTCGAAGGTTCCCGGATCTGGGAACATCAGGTCGACGTAGTTGGCGTCGTCGCTCACGTCGACAACACCGAGGTCACTCGTGTTGAGCACGTTGTCCAAGTCGCCCACAGGGTGCCAGTACGACGAATCCGCACCCAAACCAATGATCGGCGTAAACGTCGTAACACCTGGCACAATCTCCGGATTGAAATCAATTCCCCAATTGAACAACGTGCCGTTGTCCGCAGCCCATTGGTCAATCACATTGAACGTCCAAATGCCGTTCAGCGGGCACCCCACAAAGTCACACAAGTCGCCGCAAGGCAAGTACACACCGGAGGGCATTGGACTTGCTGCGTTGGGGTTGTTGGCGTCGTCCAACACCCATTCGGCGTCCATGTTCCACGAATAGTCGAACCCTTCGACGTCCACAATGCCGAGGTCATTGCCACCCAAATCGTCGGGGGTGCATCCCGTCGGGTCTGGGCCTCCAGAGGCGCCGTTGTCCATCAACAACACCTCAGTTCCATCGGGACACGTGATCCAAAAACTCAAGTCACCAATGAAACTGTGCTCAATGTTGGCGGTGATGAGCTCAATGTCGTCGCAGTCCTCAAGGACTTGGTCTGTGTCGAAGAAATCAATGAAGAGCTCTGACGTGAACGCAACCCCGGTGGCGTCGGGCAAATCCGCCAATTCAGAAACCCCCACGGGTGGCAACGCAGTCCAGGTGATGCTTTGGACCGGGTTTCCATTCAGAAATCCAGGTGCATCTTCGCACATCGGCGTAGTCACCTCCGTGTTGAAGATGGGAATCGTGGACACCAAGACTTGGTGAGGCAAAAGATTCGTGCTGTTGCAGTTGTTGACGTCTTGAACCACCAACGTGACGATGTATTCACCTGGCTCGCTGTAGCTGTGACTCAGCTGATAACCGTCTGAGACGGCCGTCGTTTGAACTTCTCCATCCCCCCAGTTCCAAATCAACGAATCCACTGGAAATTCGGGTGCTCCGGGCAAGGATCCGCTCGCGTCAAACGTCACGGACTCGTCAGGACACACCCCAACGCTGACTTCGTTGTCCGGAAACGGCGCAGGACTCACCAGTGAAATGCCTGCCTCTGGGTACGAACATGGGGTGACACACGTGACTTCAGCCACCCAGCCGGCGTCGCCTCCCGTCGCGTTGTTGTTCACGTTGAATTGGAATGTGACGCACCCCGTTGGGTTGTCAATGGAAGCGGTGATGCTCACCCCTACAAACGAATTCCCTGTGCCTGCACCCACCATGTCCGCACCTGTGCCGTCGCCGTTGAACGCCAGCAGCACGTCGTTGTTGTTGGGGTTGGCGTTGGTCTGAAGGTCGAACGTCAAAAAATTCACCTGAACCGCGTCACCCGGCACACTCGGACACAACGTGATGGTGAAGTCTTGGTTGGAATACGGGTCTTGAAAGTCCGTTCCTCCGCTGTTGTCATCTGTGAAATAAATGGTCTCTCCAGCATTGCAGTCCACAGTCACTGTGCCGCCATTCGAAATCGGAATGATGATGCCCTCCTGCGCCGTTGACGCATGTGCGACCGACATCACAGCCACAAACCAAATCCAGGACCGGAGATTTCCCAAAAGCTTCATGTTCATTTCGCTACAATTCATCGTAAAAGTAGGCCAAATGACAGACGCCTTAACTACATCCAAAGTTGCACATGTTCACGGGAATTCTCGAGGATGTGTCAGCAACTTCAGCGCTCGACGCGGAGGCGGTCGGTGAAGAGACGGATGACCCCGTCGTTAGCGACGCAACGCACCGTCCATTGAAACACCGAGCGGTCGGCAGCCAACGTGCCGTCAGGAAGCTCTCCGTCCCAGGGCTCCGAAGCGTCGGAAGTGCGGTACACCTCCTGCCCGTCGCGGTCGACAATCACCATCTCCCACGCATCCTCCGTGTCGAGCAGGCTGTGGGGCATGAATGTGTCGTAGTGGCCGTCGCCGTTGGGGCTGAAGCGCGCTTGAGCGAGAATGCCGTTCCGATCTCCGAGGCGGATTTCATGCTTGGCGTCGTCCAAACAACCGTATTTGTTGCTCGCAACGAGGTTGACTGGGTACACCCCAGGCACCTCCAATTGAACGCGGTTGTCCCGAGTGGATTGGCCGTCGACGACCCATTGGGTGGCGGTGGCGTCGGGGGTTTGGTCTTGGAGATGAACGCGCACCTTTTTGCCTGACACAGAGGCTGGGAAGGCCCACCCAAACTGCGCCTCAGGCTTGGGCAACACGGTGATCATGTTCTGGATGGTTCGGGTGCGAATCATGCCGTCTCCCAGGGGGCGAATGGACAACGTGATGTCGTACGTACCTGGGCGGTCGAACACGTGCCGTGGAGCGGGGTCACTCGAAAAATGACCGTCCCCGAAGTTCCACAAGAAACTCATGCTGCGGTCCAATCCCGACAACTCAAACGCCACTTCCACCCCTTCGCAGGCCTCGCGAACCGAGGCGTCAAACGGCAACTCCACAAGCAACCGCTCCTCCGAGCGGGGCTCGGC
>JBDQOS010000224.1:0-6215 GCA_040261075.1 Flavobacteriales bacterium | reverse complement strand
GCGCGCCACCGTGTCCACCTCAATCCACCCTTCTTCCACGTCGTGAAGCGCAAAATCGCTGACGTAGCATTCGAGGCGTTCGAGTTGGAACTCGCGGCCTTGGTCGTCGAGGGCGACGTCCTCCACGGTGAACGGAGCGCCGTCCCAAACAACGTCAAAATTCACGCGGACTTCGGAGGTGGATTCGCGTTGGCATCCCGTGGCGGTCAGAAGCAAGGCCGTGGACGCCACCGCTGCGGAAGAGAAAAAGGTACGAGGGTTCATCATGCAAGGATTGAACCCCTAATTTGCACCAAAAGTTGCGCCCCTCCTGCAACTTAACCTACGTTGAGCCTGCCGTGAAGTCACCCCAGTCGTTTGAAGTCGTTCGAGCCTCCGCCGGAAGTGGGAAAACCTACCGGTTGGTGAGCCGGTATTTGGCGTGCTGTTTGGTCCACGCGGACCCGCGGTCGTTTCGCCACGTCTTGGCCCTGACATTCACCAACAAGGCGGCGTGGGAGATGAAGGAGCGCATCCTGTCCGACTTGGCGAAGGTGGGCGCGGGGAAGGCGTCCGAGTCGTTGGTGGACGAGCTCTGTGCCCAAACGTCCTTGACCCCCGACACCCTCGCGTCCCGCGCCCGCGCCCTGCGCGCCACCATGCTTCACCGGTACGGCGAAATGGCAGTCATGACGCTTGACAGCTTCACGAACCGGTTGGTGAAGAGTTTTGCCCGGGATTTGGCCTTGGATCAGGACTACCGCATTGAACTGGACCAGGATCGGATCGTGGACGAGGCCGTGAGCAACGTGCTCGACCGCATTGGCGACCCCGAGCACGTCGAGCTCACAGAATTGCTCAAGGGCTTTGCACGGTTGCAGGTCGAAGAAGAAAAGGACAGCCGAATCCGTCACCCGCTGGTGACGTACGGCAAGGAAGTGCTCAAAGAGGGGATGCGGGGTGCGTTGACCGCCCTGGATCCGCTCGAACCGGCCGATTTCAGAGCGATGTCGAGGACGTTGCGCTCCGAGGTGAAGCGCGAGGAAAAGGAGCTGGCCTCGCGTGCGGCTGGAGCCTTGGAGGCCGTGGCCCGGGAGGGCTTGACGCGCAAAGACGTGTCGCGCGGCACGCTGATTGCGTGGCTGGAGAAGAACCGCTTCGGCGAGGCGACAGCGCCCACGTCCACCTTGGAGTCCATGTTCGAAGAAGGTGTCTTCACCACGAAAACGGCGCCTCCCGAGGTGGTCGCCGCCGTGGAACGCGTCAGGCCCGACGCCGAACTCGTCTTGGAACAGGTGCGTCACATGACCCCGGGAACAGCCCGTGGCGAAGCGCACTTGTTGCGGAAGCGCCTGTTGCACAAAATCGACTTGGTGGGAACCTTGGCCGTTCTCGCCGACGAAATTGAAGCGGTGCAGCAGGAGCGCAACGTGCGCACCTTTCACGCCCTGCACGAACGGGTGTCTCGGGTGGTGCGTCACAACCCGGTGCCGTTTTTGTTTGAGCGTTTGGGCAGCCGATACAGACACGTTTTTATCGACGAATTTCAAGACACGTCGGTCACGCAATGGCAAAACCTCATCCCGCTTGTGGACCACGTGCTTGCCGAGCGAAACCGGACGCTGGTGGTCGGGGACGGGAAACAGGCCATCTACCGCTGGCGCAACGGCGACTACCGCCAGTTGGTGAACCTGCCCAAGATTGTCGACGACGAAGAGGGGGCCTTTGCCGACGCTGAAAACACCTTTCACGAGGCCCTTGACGACCAAGTGCTCGAGTCAAATTGGCGCAGCGGCGAGGCGATCGTGGGGTGGAACAACCGCTTTTTTGAAGCGATGAAGAAGCGGTTGCCTCCTGCGCTGCAGGCGGTGTACGACGACCAAGCCCAAACCCCCCAACGCGACTTTCAAGGCCAAGTTCACGTCCGCGCCGTCTGCGACAAAGACAAGGACTCGCGCGAGGAGGCCCTGCACGAGGCCCTGGTTGCCCGACTGCGTCACCACGCCTCGGCGGCAGGCGGCGGGTTCGCCTGGTCCGACATGGCCATCTTGGTTCGCACCAACAAGCAAGGAGCGCGCATCGCGCAGCACCTGTTGAACGAAGGCATCACCCCCCAAACGGAGGACAGCCTCCACGTCGGACGCCACCCCGCGGCTTTGGCCGTGGTGGCGCTCACGCGCTGGGTGGTTGACCCCAACGAAGATCGGCACGCCACGGCGTGGCTGCAATGCGTGGCGGCCTTGGAGCCGGACCGCATTTCTGAGCCGGAAGTGCTCGACGATTTTGTGAAGTGGAAGAAGGGGGCGGACGACAAGACGTACCGGGAGTTTGAGTCTGCCGAGATGATGGACGCGCTTTACCCTGAACTGAAGCCGCTCGAACATGCCCACGGCCCCCTGGTCTCGTGGATGGGGCATGCCTGCGAGGTCCTGGGGGTTACGGGTCGATTTGACGCGTATGCCGAGGCTTTGATGGAAATGGCGCGCGAGGTCACCGGCACCGAGGAAGGAGGATTGCGTGGATTTTTGCGCACGTGGGATCGGGTCGGCCATTCGCGGTCCATCGTGGCCAGCGGCGGGCGGGATGCGGTGCAGGTCATGACGGTTCACAAGGCAAAGGGTCTTGCGTTTCCGGTGACGGTGGTCGTGGCCGGGGACAACAAGGCTCGGGAAGTGAAGGGTCACATCCCCGTGGTGCTCGACCCTTCCGCCGGAGTGGATGTTCCGGCGGCGCTGTTGAAGGTGTCGGACATGAAGGACACCGCACTGAACGACCGCGCGGAATCCGAACTCGACGCCTCCTTGCTCGACCAAATGAACGTCGTGTACGTCGGCATGACCCGGCCGGTGGAGCGTTTGGACGTGCTTGCCGAGACGGCCAAACTGGATTTTGACCGCGCGGATCCCGGCTCCGTGAGCCAATGGGTGCTGGCTTGCACGGAGGACATCTCCGGTCACGCGTTCTTGAGTTCAGGCGACGAAGTGACGGAAGGGCTCGCCGACCGGGCCCCAAATTCGAAGAACGAGAACGCCGCCGCCGCGGTCGTGACGACGCACTTGCATTTGGGAGAGCGGGCCGCGCAACGCGTGGTGCTGGCGCGAGCCCACGTGGCTCAGGTCCAGGCCGACTCCTTGGACGAGGCCGCCCTGGGAACCCTGGTTCACGACTTGCTTTCGGAGGTGCGTGACGTGGCTCACTGGGCCCAAGTTCGAGGCAGGTTTGCGTCTCGGTGGACGCTGAGTGCAGCCGACCGCGAGACGGTTTTGACGTGGGCCGACCGGGTGTTCCAACACCCCCAGTCTGCCCGTTTTTTCAACCCCGGCATTCACGCGGAGTGCGAGCCGGAATGGGCGGTGGACGGCCACTTGGTCCGGCCTGATCGCGTGGTTCGGGACGGCGACGAGTGGCACGTGGTGGATTTTAAGTCGGGGGAGGAAAACGTGCCTAAGCACGAGAAGCAGGTGCGGGAATACGTGGACGTGCTCGAGGCGATGGAAGGCGTTTCTGCCCGGGGCTGGGTCCTGTATTTGAACCCTTGGCGCCTCGTGGAGGTCGCTGCCAATCCCACTCCGCGTATCTTCGAAGCGGATTGACCGCGCCCTCTCCTGATGCGGTCGTCCCAGAACTTGAATTCATGACGACTTGTCTCTTCTCCCTCGCGCTTCGCGTGCGCGCGAATCGCCCGCCGGTTTGTGTGGGAATTTTCTTGGTTTTGGGCGGGTTGTTTGCGGTTTCGCCAACCCAAGCCCAAACCGAAATCCGCTACCAAAAAGGCCTCCCAGTGCCGGCTCCCGCTCCGGACTTCCGTGCACGTGCCGAAGCCTGCGCACCGGCCACCGCATTGCGCGACCTCGAATGGAACAACGTGCGTGCGCTGATTGAAAACGGCGGCGCCTTGTGGTACAACCGTGCCATCGACCGCGGCGCGCACTTCGTCCCGAAGGAGGAGGGCGTCTCGGTGGTGTACGGCGGAGCGTTGTGGTTGGGCGGCATCAGCCCCGACCAACAGTTGAAGCTCGCGGCGGTCCGCTACCGGAATACGGGGAACGATTTTTGGCCGGGCCCATTGACCAACGACGGCACGGCCGAGACAGACCCGCTGACGTGCGAGGCGTACGACCGTTTCACGGTGAGCTACCGGGCTGACGCGCAGCGCCACAGGCAGTACCACGAAGCGGTCGCAGCGGGGACGGTCGACACGGACTTCCCCGAGGGATATGCGTACCCCGCTTACTTTGACGAGTACCCTGCTCACGGCACGGGCTTGAACCAAGATTACTACCTCGCGCCGTTCCTGGACTTCGACGGCGACGGCAACTACAACCCCTCAGCTGGCGACTACCCGTGGTTTGATTTCCTTCAGGAAATCGACTGCGCGAACCGGAAGCGCGAAGACATCGTCCCCCTTTACGGCGACCAAAACTTCTACTGGATCTTCAACGACAAGGGCAACGTGCACTCGGAGTCGCAGGGCGAGCCGATTGGCATGGAGATCCGTGCGCAGGCGTTTGCCTTTGCCACCAACGACGAGGTGAACAACATGTCGTTTTACAACTACGTGTTGATCAACCAAGGAACCCAAACCCTCACCAACACCTACATGGCCCAGTGGGTCGACGTCGACCTCGGGGGGCACGTGGACGACTACGTGGGGGTGGACGTGCGTCGCGGTTTGGGGTACGGCTACAACGGGGACCAATTCGACGAACCGACCAGCTACTCCATTGGCTACGGTGAAAACCCTCCCGCGATGGGCGTCGACTTCTTTGAAGGTCCCTACCAGGACGCGGACGGCATTGACAACCCCCTGACCGAGGTCTTCACGGACGCCATCGACTCGCTCGGCATTCCGTACGACGGCATTGGCATTGGGTACGGCGACGGGGTGGTCGACAACGAACGTTACGGGATGCGCAAATTTCTGTACTTCAACTGGAACTACGGCATCAACGGCCAACCGACCCTCGCCTCGCATTACTACAACTACATGCGCGGCTACTGGAAGAACGGCCAGCGCATGGCGTACGGCGGGGACGGACTGAACGCCTCCACCGGCGCCAACCTTGAAGTCCCGGCGGACTACATGTTCCCCGACGACACCGACCCCTACCAGTGGGGCACCGTCGGCATTCCGGTGGAGCCCTGGACCGAATTCGAGGCCGGAAACCCTCCGGGCGACCGGTTGTTCCTGCAGAGTGCAGGCCCCTTCACACTCGAGCCAGGCGACTACAACAACATCACGGTGGGGATGGTTTGGGCCCGTGCGACGGGCGGCGAGCCCTTCGAAAGCGTGAAGCTGCTGCGTTTGGCGGACGACAAGGCGCAGGCGCTCTTTGACAACTGCTTCGAAATCGTTTCCGGCCCCGACGCACCCGACGTGACTGTGCAGGAGCTCGAGAACGAACTCATTCTCTACCTGACCAACGACAACCCGATTTCGAACAACTTTGGCGAGGAGTACACCGCCATCGACCCCGGAATTCCCAAGGAGCTCCCCGACGGTAGTCAGCTGACCGAATCGGACCGTTCGTACGCCTTCGAAGGGTACCAAATCTACCAGCTCGTCGACGACGCCGTGTCTCCTTCTGACCTCGGCGACATCGAGAAGGCTCGTCTGATTTTCCAATGCGACGTGGCGAACGACGTGACCCAAGTCGTCAACTACCGCTACGACGAAGTCATGGAGGCTTCCGTGCCCATGCTGATGGCCAACGGGGACAACGAAGGGGTTCAGCACAGCTTCCGCGTGACCAAGGACGCGTTTGCCCAAGGCGACAACGCCCTTGTGAACCACAAGACGTACTACTTCATGGCGATGGCCTACGGGTACAACAACTACGAAGATTTCGACCCGATCCTTGGCACCGGCCAAGACATTCAGTACAAAGCCTCTCGCAAGGCGGCCGTAGGCTCGATTCGGGTGTACAGCGGCTCGCCTCACAAGCCTACGACGGAGTCGGGCGGCTTGGTTCAAGCGGCGGCGTACGGAGACGGGGTGACGATCACGCGCCTCGAAGGCATGGGCAACGGCTTGAACGACGTGGCCTTGACGGCCGAGAGCGAAGCGGACTTGGTGGCCAGCGACAACGGCAAGCTCGCCGAGGTGACCTACCAAGGCGGCTTGGGCCCTGTGGCGGTGCGCGTGGTGGATCCGCTTTCGGTTCCCGACGCGGAGTTTGAGCTTCGTGTCTTGGGCGAGGCGGGCAGCCTCAGCAGCGGCGAAGACGTGGAATGGG
>JBDQOS010000223.1:0-7677 GCA_040261075.1 Flavobacteriales bacterium | reverse complement strand
CCTTTGTGCTCCCTCCAAGGCCTTGAAAAGTCACGACGGAGGCCGATTCATTCCATGACCATGAAGTTTCTTGTTTGCATCAGCAAAGCCCCGGACACCACGAGCCGGATTGCCTTCACGGAAGGCGACACCCAATTCGACGCCAACGGCGTCCAGTTCATTGTCAACCCTTACGACGAGTGGTATGCCCTCGTGCGGGCGCTTGAATTGAAGGAGCAGCACGGCGGCACTGTGACCACCGTAACGGTGGGCCAGGCCGATTGCGACCCTGTGATCCGCAAGGCGTTGGCCATTGGCGCGGACGACGCCATTCGCGTGGATGCCAACCCCACGGACGCCATGCAAGTGGCGGGGTTGATCGCCGAACAGGCAAAATCAGGCGGATACGACGTGGTTTTGTGTGGCAAGGAAACGATCGACCACAACGGTTCTGTGGTGGGAGGCATGCTGGCGGAGATGCTCGACGCCTCGTTCATCAGCTTGGCCACCTCGCTCGACCTCGACGGGGGCAAGGCCAAGGCCAAGCGGGAAGCGAGTGGAGGTTTGGAGAGCGTCGAAGCGACGTTGCCCGTGGTGGTCAGTGCGGCCAAGGGAATGGCGGAGCAACGCATTCCCAACATGCGCGGCATCATGGCGGCACGCACCAAGCCCCTGAACGTCGTGGCCTCTGGTGGGGCGGTCGAAGGCACGGGCGTTTCCAAGTTTGAATTGCCCCCTGCGAAAGGCGACTGCAAAATGATTTCCGCAGACACCCCTGAAGAACTCGTGCGTTTGTTGCGCGAAGAAGCCAAAGTCCTCTAACCCTCAACCTGTACGACATGAATTGTTTGGCATTTGTCCCTACGAAGAACGGCCAAGCCACCAAGGCTGGTCTGGAAGCGGTGTCTTACGCGAAGCAGTGCGGCGCGACGGTCACGGCGGTGATGGTTGGAGCGTTGAACGGCGACGGCGGAGCGGGTGCAGCAGGCGCCACCAAAGTCTTGCATGTGTCTGAAGAGTTGCACGACGAAGGCCAAATCGCCAAGGTCGTCTCCGCAGCAGCCGAGGCGACGGGAACGGAGTTGGTGGTTGCGCCTCACGATCACGTGGGCCGCGCGGTCGCACCTCGTGTGGCAGTGCGCCTCAGCGCCGGTCTGGTCCCCGGGGTGACCGGCCTTCTCGAGGGAAGCACGGTGAAGCGCAACGTGTTTAGTGGCAAGGCCATGGCGCACGTGGACGTGAAGACAGCCACGAAAGTGATCACGACGACCCCCAACGCGTTTGGCGTGGCGAGCGACGGAGCGGCTGCGGCTGTGGAGTCCTTTGCGGCGGACGCGGGAGAAGCGCGGTTGAACGTGACGGGATTCGAACCCTCGAGCGCGGACGGCTCCGTGCCGCTGCCTGAGGCGGTGCGCGTGGTCTCCGCAGGCCGCGGATTGAAAGGCCCCGAGAACTGGGGCATCGTCGAGGAACTGGCCCAAGCCTTGAGCGCCACGACGGCGTGCAGCCGTCCCGTGAGCGACATGGGCTGGCGCCCTCACCACGAGCACGTGGGCCAAACGGGCATCACGATTCGCCCCGACCTCTACATCGCTGCCGGCATTTCAGGCGCCATCCAACACCTCGCAGGCGTCAACCAAAGCAAGGTCATCGTCGCGATCAACACCGATCCGGAAGCCCCGTTTTTCAAAGCGGCCGATTACGGCATCGTCGGTGACGCGTTTGAAGTGTTGCCCAAATTGACGGCAGCGGTGAAGTCGATGGGCTGATCCCGGACAACAAATTTGACATGAAGAAGATCGACCTGGAAATCCTGGACATCGCGTTGAGCGGGTCTTCTTCGGGTGCCTACGCGTTGGTGCTTGGCGAAGTCAAGGGCAAGCGCAAACTCCCCATCGTCATTGGCGGGGCAGAGGCGCAGTCCATTGCCATCGAGTTGGAAAACATGCGTCCGAGTCGCCCCTTGACCCACGACCTGATGAAGAACACGCTTTCGTCGTTTGGCATGGAAGTGACGGAGGTGCTCATTCACAAAATGTCGGAGGGCATTTTCTACGCACAACTGACTGTGACAGACGGCATTCGTGAAGAACAAATCGACTCGCGCTCGTCCGACGCCGTGGCCATCGCGGTTCGATTTGGATGCCCAATCCGTTGCAGCCAACAGGTGATGGACGACGCAGGCGTGGACCTCGACGGCACGGAAGGTGAAATGCGCGACATTCAAGACGAAGTGCCGGCACCACCCGCACCCGAGGAAGAGTCGTTGGAAGAATTGCAGCGGCGGTTGGATGAGGCCATCGCCACCGAGAATTACGAGCTTGCGTCGGAGCTGAAAAAGCGAATCGACGACAGGAAGGGCTAAGCGGCGACTCAGGGCTGGCGCGGCGTCAGTATCTTCGCGACATGAACAAATCCGTCGGCATCATCATGGGGAGTGCGAGCGACCTGCCTGTGATGGAAGGCGCCCAAAAGGTGCTTCGCGAACTTGGAGTGGCGTGCGAGATGACTGTGGTCTCTGCGCACCGCACCCCGGATCGCATGGTGGAATACGCACGCGGCGCGGCCGCACGTGGCATTGGCGTCATCGTTGCCGGCGCAGGTGGCGCGGCTCACCTCCCAGGGATGACCGCTTCGCTGACCCCGCTCCCGGTGATTGGCGTCCCCATCAAGAGCCGCAACAGCATCGACGGATGGGACTCGGTTTTGAGCATCCTGCAAATGCCTTCAGGCGTGCCTGTCGCGACCGTGGCCTTGGACGGAGGGACGAATGCGGGAATTTTGGCAGCCCAAATCCTCGGCGCCTCCGACGACGCCTTGCGCGAGCGCATCGCGGCGTACAAAGAGGGTTTGAAGGACAAGGTGTTGGGGTCGATCGACGCCGTAGAGTCGCATCAGGCCCAATAAGCACCGGATGAGCACCCACGTTACGTACCGGCCTGAGGACCTGGATGCACGAAAGCTTCACGGGTGTTTGTTGGGCGGAATCGCGCCACGACCGATTGCTTTTGTGAGCACGGTGGATGCCGATGGGCGCATCAATTTGGCGCCGTTCAGCTATTTCAACGTGTTTTCAGCCAACCCGCCGTTGGTCGTCTTTTCGCCGGCGCGTCGGGGTCGAGACGCCACGACCAAGCACACGTGGGACAACGTGCAAGTTGTTCCTGAGGTGGTGGTCAATTTGGTGGATTACGCGTTGGTGCATGCCTGCTCGTTGGCAAGCACGGATTTTGCCGAAGGTGTGGACGAGTTCGTGAAAGCCGGCCTGACGGCGTTGCCTTCGGAGGTCGTTCAGCCGCCGCGTGTGGCCGAGTCTCCCGTTCAGTTGGAGTGCAAGGTGGTCAAGGTGGAGTCGTTGGGCGAACAAGGAGGGGCGGGGCAGCTGGTGTTCGCGGAAATCGTGCGCATGCACTTTCGTGACAACGTGCTGAACGATGCGGGAGTGCCGGACGCGACCCTGCTTGATTTGGTGGGGCGTTGCGGAGGCGACCATTACGTGCGTGCCTCGGGTGAGGCGCTGTTCACCGTCCCCAAACCGCTTGGCGTACTCGGCATGGGCGTGGACGCGTTGCCGGAAGACATCCGGACCAGCCGTGTGCTTACGGGAAATCACCTCGCGATGCTGGGAGGGTGCGAAGCCATGCCCGACGAGACAGACGTCAACGAGCACAAGCTTTTGGAGCTCGCGGAGTTGTTCATGGATCACGAGGACGACGGCGTGCGTCTTGAAGAGGAGTTGCATCGGCGGGCGGCAGAACTTTTGGACAAAGGGATGGTGGATGAAGCGTGGAAAACCCTCCTTGCTTTCAACGCCGGATAACGAGGGAAAACGGGCTTGGAGACCTACCTTCGTTTCATGGCATTTGAAGTGAAAGGAACCCTCAAGAAGCTGTTTGATCAGCAAGATTTCCCAAGTGGATTTTACAAGCGTGATTTCGTCTTGACCACGATGGAACAGTATCCGCAAGACATTAAGTTTTCGGCGCTCAAGGAAAAGTCGGAGCAGTTGGGACAACTTTCGGAAGGGGAGGTGGTGAATGTGAAGTTTGACCTACGTGGTCGGGAATACAACGGCCAGTATTACGTCGATTTGAACGCGTGGCGCATTGAACGTGGAGACGCTGCTTCAGCCGGAACTGAAGCGGGACAGCCTGCCGCCGTGAGTGCTGCTCCGATGCCTCCCGTGCCTCCGATGCCGGCAACGGCGCCTGCGGACGACGACGACTTGCCGTTCTAAACGCGGCGCATGTCCGCTCCTGAACTTCACGACACCCCGTTTCAGCGTGCGCTCAATGCGTACGCCCGTGGATTTCAGAAATGGCTCCCGAGTCCCTTTGCAATTGCAGTTCTGCTGACGGGCCTTGCGGGATTGCTCGCCTTGCGGTCGGCTACTCCGGCGGAGGTTTTGGGTGCCTGGGCGGAGGGGTTGTGGAACCCGGGGTTGATTCGCTTCGCCTTCCAGGCCATGTTCATGCTGGTGTTGGGCCACGTTCTTGCGTTGGCTCCTCCCGTCTTGAAGGCATTGGAGAAGGCGGTGAACTGGGTGGTGCGGTCTCCTGAGAACGCGCCGGCCAAAGTGGCTTTCTTGAGCATGGTCTTCGGCTGGCTGAATTGGGGCCTTGGTCTGATTGCCGGAGCGATCTTGGTGCGAGGGGTGTTGGACCGTCAGAGGCATGAAGAAAGAGAATCGGGGTTGGCGAAGGTTTCGAAGGGCGTGTTGGGGGCTGCGGGATACACCGGGTTGCTCGTGTGGCATGGAGGTTTGGGAGGGTCGGCGCCCCTGAAGGTGGCCGAGCCTGGGCATTTGGCGTCGTTGGTGCCCAACGCATCTTGGGCAGCTGAGCTGCCAGAGGCTTTGACGTTGAGCCAAACCGCCCTCAGCGGCTGGAGCCAAGCGGTGACGTGGACGGTGGTGGTGGCAGTTGTTGGGTTGTTTGGCTGGCTTGGCAGGCGGGTCGCTGAGCGATCCGACGTGACGGTGCCACAAGCGAGTTCAAAGACGCCTGAGAGTTCGGACAGCCCAGTGGTGGGGTTGTCGGATGTGTTGGACCGCCGCAGGGGTGTAGCGTACGCGCTGGGCGTGGCGTGCTTGGGCGGTGCGGTGATGTGGGCCTCTCAATCGGGGCCCTGGACGAAGTTGGCATTCGTGACTCCCGACTGGATCAACATGGTGCTCTTGGGTGCGGCGATGTTGGCGCACGGCCAAGTTCGTGGCATGCTCAGTGCGTTGGACGAGGCGATTTCCGGAGCTTCTGGCATCCTCGTGCAATTCCCCCTGTACTTTGGAATCATGGGCATGGTCTCCGGAACGGGCTTGGGAACGTGGCTTGCGGAATCGTTGGTCGGAGCGACCTCGGCAGCTTGGCTTCCGGAAGCGTTGTTCGTGTCTTCGGGCGTGCTCAACGTCTTTGTGCCAAGTGGAGGAGGTCAGTGGGCCGTGCAGGGACCGCTGGTCCTCGAAGCATGTCATGCCTTGGGGGTGCCGCTTGAACGTGGCATCATGGCCATGGCGTTTGGGGACGAGTTGACCAACATGCTGCAGCCGTTTTGGGCGCTCCCGCTCTTGGGCATCACCGGCCTGTCCGCACGAGACATATTGCCTTACACGTTGATGGTCATGGGATTGGCGGGTGCTGTCATGGTGAGCTTCATGGCGTTTTGGGTCTGATTGGCGTCAACCGACGGCCGTGTGGGTGAGCCCAAATTCATCCGACCTTTGCATTCTGAATCTCTTCGCGTGAACCCTGAATTTCAAACGCACGTTTTGCCCAACGGACTCCGAATCATCCATTCCTGGATGCCTCGTGAGGTGACGCATTGCGCGTTGGTGATCAACGCGGGGACGCGGGACGAAGGGGAGGGGGAAGCGGGTTTGGCCCATTTCATCGAACACGTCCTTTTCAAGGGCACTCGAAAGCGCAAGGCGTACCACATTTTGAACCGCATGGAATCGGTGGGGGGAGAAATCAACGCCTACACCACCAAGGAGGACACGTGGATCACGTCGTCGCAACGCGCGAAGGACACAGAACGCGCCTTGGAATTGCTTGCGGACATTGCGTTCGAAAGCACCTTTCCCGTAGGGGAGTTGAGCAAGGAACGCGACGTGATTTTGGACGAGATCGCAGGTGTTCAAGACCAGCCGGGCGACGTGATTTTTGAGGAGTTTGAGTCCATGTTGTTTGAGGGCCACCCCTTGGCGCTGCCCATCCTTGGTACTTCCGAGAGTGTAAAATCGCTGACCAGACAGCAAGTGCAAGGCTACGTGGCACGCCATTACCGTCCTGAAAACATGGTGCTTGGCGTGGTCGGAGCGGTTTCGTGGGAGAGCGTGTTGGGGTGGGCAGAGCGTCATTTGGGGGAGGCTGCTTTGGGAGCTCAACCTTTCTCAGGCAAGTTGCCGGAACGTGTGCCCCCGGTCCCCCGCGGACCCTTTTCGGCGGTGCAATCCAAGGGAATCCACCAAGTCCATCACCTGACGGGAGCGCCGGCGCCGGGGGGCAATTCCAAGGACAAGCTGGCGATGACGGTGGTGGCCAACATCCTCGGTGGACCCGCCATGAATTGCCGCCTGAACCTGAACATTCGCGAGAAACACGGGATGGCGTACCACATCGAGGCCAACCACGTCGTCTACCAGGACGCGGGCGTGTTCAACGTGTACTTCGGCACTGACGCGCGTTTTCACGGGAAGGTCGAGCGCTTGGTGCGCAAAGAATTGGTCAACATGCGCACCAAGGCGCTTGGAACGCGTCAGCTGCACGACGCCAAGCAGCAACTCCTGGGCCAAATCGCACTCGGCCACGAACACGGAGCCACGGTGCTTTCGGGCTTGGCCAAGACGTACTTGATGTACGACCGCGTGGAAACCCTCGCCTCGCTGGTGGCGGCCATCGAGGCTCTGACCTCCCGCGATTTGCTCGACGTGGCCAACACCTGGCTCGGGGACGAGGCGCTGTGTCAGTTGACGTTCATGACGCCCCAAGGCGGGTAATCCGCACCGAGAAAGAACCGCTCAGTCCTTGTTGAAGCTGTGCCAATCGTTGTGCCGTTCTTCGATGCCGTTTTTGACCGACCGGATCTTCAAAGCGAGGGTAGCCCAAATCCGCTCGTTTGCTTCCAGCAGTTCGCGCATTGCGTCGTCGTCGTTGTCGGCAGCCTGTGCCATCGTTGCCAGAACGGGGTGGTCGTGATTTCGAAGCCACTGCACGGCCCGGGCATCTCCTTCGGCACCTCCGCACAACGCCATCAATTCAGGAAAGCCTTCGTTCAGCAACCATTCACGGGCCGTGGCTTGGTTGTGCATGGCGTGAACGAACAACCCAAGCTCAGGGTAGCCGTTTCCCATCAGCCAGTCGCGGAGTTCTTTGTTGCCTGAAATGGCCTCGCCCCAAGCCACGAGCACTTTGATTGGATACTGCCTTGCCACACCCAAAAGGTAGGACAAGGCGGCCTACCTTCGCGGTCTTGAAACCGACGCTGTTCACCCCTACATTTTGGTTGCTCTGCTCCGGGACAATCCTGTTCATGGCAAGCTTTGGCATGCTCCTTCCGGAGTTGCCGGGGTATTTGGACGGGATGGGAGCGGGGCATTTGATCGGGTGGATTGTTGCGCTTTTCACCGTGGGGGCGTTTGCAAGTCGGTTTGTTTCAGGGCGGTTGGCTGACCTCGCGGGCAGAAAGCCCGTGATGTTGTTT
>JBDQOS010000222.1:0-3937 GCA_040261075.1 Flavobacteriales bacterium | reverse complement strand
ATCCGCAACGTGATGACACCCTGTGACCGATCGGGGAACCCGTATTTCAGGGAATTGGAAACCAGTTCGTTGGTGATCAAGCCGCACGGAATGGCTTGTTCGAGGCTCAAGTACACCTCGTCAAACACCGTTTGCAAAACGACCTCGCAATCCGAACGCGAATAGCTCTGAATGAGGTTGGCGCTGAGTCGCTGAAGGTATTCTGCAAAGCTGATGTTGGCGAAATCCGTGTTGCGGTAGAGTGATTCGTGAATGAAGCTCATGGTCGCAATGCGGTTGGTGCTCTCCTCAAGAAGGTTCAGGGTTTCTTCGTCCTTAACAAAGGATTTTTGGAGGTTCAGCATGCTGCTGATGACCTGCAGGTTGTTCTTGACGCGGTGGTGCACTTCCTGCAGAAGCACCTCTTTCTCCTTCAAGGCGCTTCGAATCGCCCGGTCGATTTCCTTCCTCTCGGTGATGTCGTAGGCAATGCAGCTGATTTCACGTTGTTCTTCGCCCAGGCTCACGGGGTTCAGGAACACTTGGTACCAGCGGCTCTCGCCGTGGATGGTTTTCAGTGGGAGTTCGAATTGTTGGGGTTTGCCCTCCATGGCCCGCAAAAACAGTCGAAGTTGACCTTGGTACGGTTCTTCATCCACGATGCGCGCAATGTTGTCGATGAAGGAGTTTGTGGTGTCAAGGTCCAGCCCAAAGTCGTACTCAAAAATTTGCTTGAAGTTTTTGTTGAAGGTGTTGACTCGGTCGGCGCTGTCCATTGTGAACATGATCATGTTCTCGGTGGAGTCGAAGATGGAGTCGAGTTTGGCGCTTTGCGTCCGGGCACGCAACTCGTGCAGACGCATGTCGGTGATGTCCAAATAAATTCCCCGTACCCCTGTTGGTTTGCCGCTTTCGTTGTGCTGCACGGTGGATCCGCCGAGCATTGTGAGGGTTTGGCCATTCGCCGCAACAAACTTCAATTCCTCTCCCGAACCCTCCAGTGCCTTGATCCAGGTGCGGCCTCGCTTGGGCAATTCCGGGATCAAGTCGTGCACAGTGCGTTTGGAAAGCTCCACCTCGGAATACCCTAAAAGCTCGTTGAACGACGGGTTGGTGTACGTAAAAAACCCTTTGTCGTCGAGGGTGAAAATGGCGTCGTTCGCGTTTTCCAAAATACTCCTGTACCGCATTTCGCTCGCCTCCAGTTCCTCTTGGGCAATCTTCGCTTCGGTGATGTCTCGGCCAACTGCCATGGCTCCGAAGTTTTGGTCGTTCTCGTCCTTCAGAACCGCAACCGTCAAGAACATCGGAAACGTCTCGCCGTTGAGGCGGCGGCCCACTGTTTCCCCTAAAAAGTTCATGTTCTCCAGCAAGGAGTTGCGAATGCGTTCGGCTTCAACCTCGGTAGATACGAAATCGTGGAACATGTATTTCTTGGCCTCCTCCCCGAAGTCCAAACCAAACTCCACAGCAAATGCTTGGTTGTATTGCGACAAAACACCTTCGGGATCGAACGCGACAATCATGTCGATTGACGACTCAATGATGGAACGGTTCAGTTGCTCCGCATCCGCCAAACGACGCTGGGTGGCTTTGTGCCTCTCAATTTCTTCCTTCAACAAGTTGTTCGCTTCCTCCGCAAGGGTGGCGCGCATCTGTTCACGAATCAACGCCACCCTGGTACGCAGGTCCGTCAAGGTTACCTGCACCGCTGGAGATTGGTCGTGAAAAGAAAGGGTCATGCGAATGCCCACCTCCACGATGTCACCGCCCGCTCCGTGAATGCGTACCTCGCGGTACGGCGGCCGATCACCTCGCTCCACCATGCGACGATCCTCTTCCAACACCGCTCGGTCGTCTTCGTGAAACAGCGTCACGAACTCTTCGTCGTAGACGTCGTCTTCCAACCTGAATCCCATCAAATCAAGCACCCCAGGGTTGCTGTATTTAACCTTGCCATTCACCATCAGCAACAGCCCCATCGGGCTCGTCTCCACAAGCATCCGGAACCGCTCCTTGGTCTGCAGCAAATCCATTTCCGTGCGCTTGCGTTCCGTGATGTCGTAGACCATCAACACCGTTTGGTTCGTTGTGGAATCCGTCGAACGTGTGGCTTCAAGGTGGATGGTTCTTCCCTGTTGAGTTCTTCCTTGAAGTTCCACTCGGGAACGCGCATATCTCCGCGCACCCAACCGTTGCCAATCCCGGGCGTTGACCATGGTAAGGATGTCCTCCCCTATGGGAAGCTCGTTCCACCCAAACAACATTGCAAATTGCTCGTTGGCATCCACGATCTCGGTGTCTTCCAAAAACGCAATTCCCTCCATCGCGTGCCGTGCCAACGATCGAAAGCGCTGCTCGCTGTCGCGGATGACTTGCTCGTACACCATGCGTTCGCTGATGTCACGAATTTGAAGGAGGATGCTTCCGTCACCCACCGGAACAGCTTTCCACTCTGCGTCAAACACAGACCCTGTTCGACGCATGGCGCGGCAGCGCATTTTGGAGGGTGACCCTTGAAGAACGCGATCCACCTTCGAGTCGAACAACCCCATTTCGTCGCCTTCCAACAACCACAAACCCTCCCTTTTCTCCCAAACATTGGCCACCCCCGCTTTCTTTGTCGTCCAGTCCAACATTCGCGAAGCTTGGGTGTTCCAAGCCACGGGCTTCCCCTCCTTCACCAACATCATGGCTTCGGGACAGGCTTCCAAGAACTGAAGTTGAGATTTCGTCATGGTCCGTTGCCTTCACAGTTTTCCGTCGCGACGCTTGTCCACCTTCGAACCGTCCACTTTGCGAAGTTTGCCGTACCGGTAAATGTACTCGTGCAGCAGGGAACCCTGGTCATTGTACAGCCTCCATTTCTTGTGTTTGGCACCGCTCTCGTATTTGCCTTCCTCCTCGAGCACGCCGTTGGGATGCCAAGATTTGTGTTTGCCAATGGGTTGCCCAAACGAAAATTCTCCTTCAAGTTGCCGCTTGCCGTTGCCGTACGTGTGAGTCCAAAGGCCCTCTTTTTGGCCCAACAAATACGGTCCCACTTCCAGGTGATCGTGAACGTGAACACGCCACGGCCCTTGCCGCAAACCATCTTCATATTGACCTTCAACAAGGGTTTGACCTGCGGTATCCAACTCCAAAAACTCGCCGTTCAGTTCTCCCCGTTGGTAACGCTCTTTGCGATGGACATTTCCCCCGGCGTACCACCACGTCCAGAGCCCGTGTACCTCACCGTCCAGGTACCTCCCGTGTTGCTCTTTTTCACCTGATTCTCGGTAAAACCACCACTCTCCGTCCCGACGATTGTCCAGGTAAAATCCCTCCGCCCGCAACGTGCCGTTGGGCCAATACTCCTTCCAAGGGCCGTTTCGTTTGCCGTCCATCTCAGTGATTCCCTCCGCAACCAAGTTGTCGTTCTCAAACAGGGATCCACCAACAACCTTTCCTTCGGAATCAAACTGCCTCGCCACACCCTGTTTCACTCCGTCGACGTAGGTTACCGTTTCTGCAAGCGTTCCGTCTTCCCGCAAAATCTGTTGCAGTTCAATCACCGGATTGCGACTCACTTCTTGCACCACCTCCTTTCCCCAACGGTACTCCACAACCTTGATGACGCTGCCCCGTGCATCGAAAAATTGAAACACGCCGTGTCTCAGGTCTTCCATGTAGAATCCCGTTTCAAGAACGCGGCCAGAAGGGTGAAACACTTTCCACGGACCTGTTTTTCTGTTTTGGTCGTCGCGACGGTTGAATGTTTCGGACGCCACCAACCTGTCGTTCTTGTACCAGCGGTAGCCGTGAGGTTCCGCGTTGCTGTCAAATTGCACGGCCTTCCCCTCCCGTTTGTCCTTCTCGTAAGGCACCTCCTGAGCCAGAGAACCGTTGGGTCGAAACGACTTTGCTACCCCGTCTTTCTTTCCGCCAACCCAAGGGATGGAATCCACGAGCACCCCTT
>JBDQOS010000221.1:0-10039 GCA_040261075.1 Flavobacteriales bacterium | reverse complement strand
TTCCGAACAGGCATGGGCATCGTCGGCGCGACCTACACCAAACCTATCAACGAGAAGACCTACCTGAAGACCACCCTTGCCGTCAGCCGCGATTGGCAGGACAGCCGTCACGAATTCGTGTCGCGCGACATGTCCTTTGCCGGGGGAGACACCACGTTTACCAACGTGAGCACCCAGCCCTTGATGGCCTACCTCTTCGACAAGAAGCGCGTGTCTTTGGCTGCCCATGCCAACCGCAAATTGGACGTGGAGCGTGGCACGGCGACGCTTCGGTTTGGGGTAAACGCGGATGCCATGTTTTGGGCGTTCAACGACAGCATCCGGCCCTTTGTGTGGCAGCCGGACCCCAACATGGTGGACAGCACGCTTACGTTGGGCGACTTCGGGCGACGGTGGGATGCGAACATGACGTCGCTGCTCCTTCAGCCGTTTGCCCAAATCAAGTGGCGCCCCTCCGAGCCCTGGACAGTAACCGCCGGCCTCCACGCCATGATGGACACGCGCAGCGGCGCAACCTCGCTGCTTGAACCCCGCGTCGGCGCACAATACGTCACGGCCGGCGGTACGGCCTGGTCGTTTGGCACCGGCCTTCACAGCCAAATGCAGACGCCCTACCTGTACGCTTCCTCGCCCGGCCCCGACCCGCTCGCGCTTCCCGGTCCGGACGGCCGCGTCCCGCTGGCGATGCCCAACCAGAACATGGGCTTCACCCAAAGCCTTCACACGGTCCTGGGCATGTCCCGCCGCCTCGGTTCGCTCTGGTCGATGAAGGCCGAGGTTTACTGGCAGGAACTCTCCAACATCCCAGTCGCCGACCTGTCGACAGCTTGGGGAATGTCCAACACCAGCTACTCCCTGATCAACGCTGGCGGCGGGTTCTCGCGCCTGTTTCCCGACACGCTAATGAACGAGGGCCGAGGCCGAAACAAAGGCGTCGAGCTCACCCTCGCGCGGGCGTTCCGCGAGGGCTGGTTTGTCTTGTTCACAGGAAGCCTCTTCGACGCCCAGTACTCCGGGGCGGACGGCGTCTACCGCAACACCGACTTCAACGGACGGTACGCGTGGAACGCCCTCGCCAGCAAGGAATGGAAACTCGGCACGTCGATGAGCCTCGTCACCGGCGCGAAGTGCACCGTGGTCGGCGGCCGATGGTACGGCGAAGTCGACGAAGAACAGAGCTTGATTCAGCGCGAGCTCGTGTGGGACGACGCCACGAGAAACACCAAGCAGTTCGACGACTACTTCCGCTTCGACCTGAAGACCAACCTCACCTGGAACCGCCCGTCGACCACCCACGAACTCGGCATCGACTGGGTGAACATCCTCAACACGGAAAACGTCCTGAAACTCACGTATGCTCCCGACGACGCTTCTTCCGACGACCCCAATTACAGCCCGGTTCGCGAGGAATACCAACTCGGCCGCCTGCCCATCTTCTTCTACCGCGTCGACTTCTGAGTCGTCCCTGTTGGCTGTCGACACGGAATTTCGAGGGTTCGAGTCGTTGAAACCCACAACACGCCTGCTACCTTGCCTTCAAACCTTACATCATGCGCTCGAACCTTGACATTTTGTCCCGCGCCTGGGACGCCCTCAAAGGAAAGTGGCTGCTGGCCATCGGACTCTCCCTGTTGCATGGGGTGATTACTGCGGTGCTTGGCAACGTTGGTTTTGGCCTGGGGTCGTTGGCGTTGAGTGGAGCGCTGGCGTTTGGCTTCAACCGCACCATGGTGCAGACCTACCGAGGCCAAACCCCCGTCCTCGACACCTACTTCGACGGCTTCCGCAACTACTTGCCGACGCTGATCTTGACCCTTCTGATCGGAGTGATCGTGGTGGTCGGGCTGGTGTTCCTCATCGTTCCTGGAATCCTCGCAGCCATTGGACTTTCGCAGGCATTCTATGTGCTTCAGGACCGCCCTGAGCTCGACGCCGAAGGAGCACTTCGGGAGAGCTGGCGATTGACCTGGACCAACGGCCGGATGTGGAAGGTGCTTCTGATGGGCTTCCTCCTGTTGTTCGTGATGCTCGGAGGGATGCTTGCTTTGGGTGTGGGCGTCTTCTTTGCCATTCCGCTGATCAGCGTAGCCGGCGCAGGCCTGTACGAGGAACTCAAGGACGGCGCGACATTTTCAGCGGAAGACGTTCAATTCGTCTAACCCGACCTGAGGTGGGAAAACAGCAAATGCCTCTCCCTCACAAATTGCAAGGCCCTCCGAAGACGTTCAGCAAGTTGAGGAAGTCGAGGGTGTTGAGCGCCCCGTCGCCGTTGAGGTCGAAGTAGCGGGGGTTGAGGTTTCCAAGCCCGTTGCCAGGGCCGAGCGTGGCAGGAGCAGGGAGGCAAAGGTCGACTTGCTCGTTCGCGGTGTACGTCGCGTAGGTGCCGGCTCCGCAGGGCGAGGGAGGCATGCCCGGGTCTTGGCCACGCACCACCCAAAAGCGGTACAGATCTGTGATGTCCATCCAGCCTGACGCGTCGAAGTCGAGGTGGCACGGATCCAAGGTGAACGTGTCACCGACCTCGCCGAGCCACGCTTCCAATTCGCACTGCCCTGTTTCCACATCAAACCAAGTTCCGTTGGTGCAGTGGTAGTTGCACAGCGCGTTGTCGCCGTTGGTCGCTTCGGGGTCGTAATTGAACGCATCCTGGTCCAAGCAGCCTTGAATGGATTCAGTGGCGATGGGAAGGAGTCCGCGGAATTCGTCGGTTTGGACTCCGTTCTGGAACACCTGAATCTGAAGCTGACCGGAGATTTCACCTGCCGTTGTCAGCTGCGCCACGAGTACGCGGAGGTCCTCGCCGGCAAAGGCGGGGTGGGTTTCGGCATTCGCAATTCCTGGAAAAGGCGTGTACCAAGCTCCACCTTGGGTGTCGTCCACCGTCACGCTGTTTCCGTAGCCGTCTTGGTCAAACTCCGCAGTCGGGTCAATGGACCCCCAAATGGTCGAGGGGTGAGCGGCGGACGGGTACGTGGAATCGTCAGGCCCGATCGTAAGAAAGCTGTCAAAAGCCACGTCGGGGCTGATCGAGAAAAAGGCCGGATTCAGACTCGAGGCGTTCCATCCTGAAACGAACGGGGAGTTGAACCACGCGGGAGTGGCCGAGGAGTTCAACATTAAGGGGTTGCTGTCGTCGCCGGAACAGGAACTCACGTAATCGAGTGGGCTCAGGCAGTTCACGTACAGCCGGTAGGTGGTCATGCCGTCGAGCTCGCCGCCGGAATGGGTCACCACCTCCTCGAGTTGGAGCCAGTACCCCATTGGGAGCGGAGGCAAATTCCGGCTCAAGTCGGGCTGAGCGTAGGCGCTGAGGTACCCCACGAGCAACGCGCCCACCCAGGCGGCGCGATAGAGCCACGACGATTCGAGGCCTGTGCTGAATTCTTTCGTCCAGTTCATGCCCACGCCTACGAGAAAGGGCGTCTTGGGGTTACGACGCAGGCCCAGCTTTCAGACTCACATCGCCGAGCTGAAGAACACAGCGTTCGCGAAGAACTTGTGTCCGTCCTTCCAAAACGCCCGGAACAAGACGTTGTCTGCGAGGTAGATCACGTGCCCACGACCCAGGTCGTGGACCCCGAAGCTGAGGCTTTCCCGAAGCTGGCTGTTCGCCCGCGCACCGGCAAACCCGCTGACGGGCTCGGGGGAGGTCCCGAGGGTGCCGACGTTGTGCCCGCTTTCGAGGTGGGCGTAGCGGCTTCCTGACGTCTTGATGCTCCAGTACCCGTCCCCGTAGCCGTAGGCCAGGGGGTGAGTGGCGTCGAGTTCCACCCGATACACCGCACCAGGAATGTCGCTCCGGATGCCGTTGCGTTCCGACAAGGCGTACGGTGCGTACCGGTCTGCGGCGGAATGAGCTTCGCGTTCGTCACGCCGCTCCGCCTTGTCCTGGTCGTCGCTGTACCGAGACAGCCCCCATTCCTCCAGTCCGAGGTTGCACGAAGACCCGACGGCTACAAGCCGTCCTCCGTCGCGGATCCAGGAGGTGATTTGGGCTTTTTCGTCGTCATTCACGTCGTACCATCCACGGGGAAGCACCACCACGTCGTAGTCGTCCCAATCCAGTCGGTCGAGGCCGCGCACCGCCGTCATCGGGTACCCCCAAACTTCCTCGAACGTGAACCACACCTCGCCAAAGCTCAGGGACGACACGGCATCGCCCATCACCACGGCCACGCGCGGGGCGGGAATGTGGGCCACGTCGTACGCGCCCAAGTCCGGTCCCGACGTGACCATGCCGCTTTCCAACCGCGCCACGCGCATCCCCGGCACGTCGGACACGAGCGCCGAGAGTCGCTCCTCCATTTCAGGCCACAGCGCTTCGTTGTTCCTCCGGGTCACCACCAAGGATCCGCGTGGGTAGGTGGCGTCGTCGACCACAATGTCACGCTTGGCCAGCCGCACGGTCGCGCCGTCGCGGAGCAAGGCCGCCAGCACAGGGGTCCCGAGGTCGGTCTTGTAATCGAGCACGTAGGCGTAGGCGACGCCGTCGCCCCCCAAATCGTACGAGACCGCTTGCGGCGCCCACGCTTTGGTGGAGGGCACCGTGCTCGTCAAGGCGTACGCTTCGAGGCCGTAGGCGTACGGCAACGCCCACGTGGTGATGTCGTAGGTCAAGCTGTCGCTGAGCTCCGGGTCCGGATCCATGAACACTTGGAGCAGGCCGGATTGCGGTTGACGGGCGTCGACGATCAGGTCACCCGCTGCAACGCTGACTTTTTTCGTTCGCATGTCGTTGTAAGCCAAGCCGGTGGACTTCGTTGCCGTCGAAGCCGCTCCGTAGGCGATGCCGTTGGCGTCGAAGAGTTGGGTCAGCCAGGCAAGTTTGGCAGGGTCGTTTGAGGCGGGCACCACGTACCCGGTGTACGGTCCCCACGGTTCCTCCAAGTTGCGGCGGTGGAAGGCGGAGAATTCTTTGAGCATGCGGTCGGCGTGCATGCCAGCCGCTTCTACTGTGGACAGGCCGCTTTCGGTGTGGTTTTGGATGCGGTAGGCCAGGGTCAAGGTGTCGCCAACCGCCGTCTCCACCGCTCGGCCCGCGCGGCCGCTGCCTCCTTGTTCGTAGGTCATGCCAACGGCTCCTTGGAACATGGGCCACGTGTCCCCGTAGGAAGGGTAGAGCAGGTCAAACACCTCGCGCGTGAAGTACAAGGCACCGCGCTGGTCGAAGTATTTGGCGTTGTTCGACCCAATGTGTCCTTGGCATTCGCGCTGCCACGGTGAGATGATCTTGTGGTACGGCTCCGCAGCGGGGGCGAAGTAATACGGGCTGTTGACGCCTTGCTCGTGGAAATCGACGTGAACCTGAGGCATCCACTGACGATAAAAAGCGGTCCGTGCTTGCGTCTCCCGCTGAGTCTGCCAGGCCAAATCCCGGTTCATGTCAAACAGGTAGTGGTTCGGACGGCCCCCTGGCCACGGCTCGTCGTGCTCCCACGCAGCGGGATCCACGTTGGGACGGGGCGCCGTCGACCGGTCCTGGAAATGCACGTAGCGATCCCGACCGTCCGGATTCACGCAAGGGTCCATCACCACGACCGTGCGTTCGAGAAGCGAGGCGTGCGTGGTGGCCAGAGCTTCAATCGTCGCCATGGCGGCTTCTGTGCAGACGGCTTCGTTGCCGTGCACGTTGTAGCTCAGGTACACCCAAACCACCCGATCTCCGGAGTCCACGCCTTCGTTCACGCGGCGTGCGTTGTCTACGCGTAGTTGGTCGAGCTTGGCCATGTTTTCTTCCGACGACATGACAAGGCCGAGAAGGGGCCGCCCCTCTGAAGTTTCCCCGTAGCGTGTGAGCTGCCAGTGCGGGACCGCCGACGCCATGTGCTCCACGTAGTCGACGACGGCGTGGTGCCGGGTGAAGCGTTCACCAAGTTCGTGTCCGAGAAGAGCGGAAGGCTGGGTTTGGCCGTAAGTCACGATCGCGGCGAAAGTGAGCCATGCGGAGGCGAGGATCCGCTTCAGAAGAGGGGTTGTCATGGCTCAAATATCGCATGGAACTCCCTCAGAACACATCACATATAATTCTGTGTAAAAAATGTTTCTGAATTTATGTAACCTAAAATGAAATGCCCTCGTTCACATACTCAAGCAAACTCCACAACGCATTCACAACAAACAACACGTACCATGGACACACTTTTTCAATTCTACTTCGCGACGGGCTTGGTTTGGTCGACGTACTGGGCGGCACGAATCGCATTGACTGGTGTTCAGAAGCTTGCGATTCAAAAGGCCTCCTGATCGGTGCTTCCAGGGCATAGGTGGCTTGAGACAGGTGTCCTGGGAGGCCGTTCATGGCGCAAATCGAAGCACAATTGAGGGAATGAAGTACTGATTTCGAGTGGCTTGAGCGAAGAACTGCGCGAAAATGGCGGCCCAAGGTCGCCATTTTTAATGCGCTGAGAATCAACAACGACGGGGGGTGGAGGGGGATATTCACGAGGCGATGTTCATGGATTCACATGGTGTCCATAGAACACGTTTGTCATTCGTGCCAGATTTGCAGCAGTCCAAACCTCAAAACCCTTACATCATGGACAACGTGTTCAAATTCATGGGCGGCTTTTTTTCAAGCCTCACCCAACTCTTGATCGGTTTTGCTGCTCTTGCAGTAGTGACTGAAGTGGTCTTCGGAGCAGAAATGTTCCCAGGCATGACGGTGGTCGACAACCTAACGTCGCTCATCACCACCCTAGGAAACGGTGGATTTGTGGGTCTCGTGGCCCTTCTGATCCTCTGGAACATACTCTCGAAGAAGTAAGTGATTTAGTGGAAGACGCGGTTGCTCAACAACAGTGACCGCGTCTTCGCTTTCACGCCATTTGTTCCCACTCAAACCAAACCCCATGGAAAAGCAAATCACAGCTGCAGCCCTCGTGCTCAGCATTGCCGGATTGGGCTACCTCAAAGCGCAACAGATGGAGCGCATGGAGGCGCAAGCGGAATTGGATGCCGCAGCTGCGGTTTTGGCTGCAGATGAGGCCGAGGCCGCTGCGGACGAGGCCAGTCGCGTGCACTTTGAAGTCCCCCACGACCGAGACGCGGCGACGTCCAACGTGGACATCGTCTTGGACGGCGTTGCCTCGTTTGACGCAGAGAGCGATTCCCTTTCGTTCTCGTGGGTCCAAACCGAAGGCGCCCCCGTGGATTTGTCGGAAGACACTCCAGGACGCTCTTCGTTTCGTGCCACACCAGGCAAATACACCTTCGAATTGACGGTCACGGACGCCTACGGCGAATCAGCGAGCCAGGAGGCGCGCGTGGCGGTTCAGCCCGAGCCTAACTCGGCACCGGAGGTTCACGTTTCGGTCTACACCCAATCCAATCCGACCGACGAATAACGCATTCTCAAGAACTCGTAGAACAGGTTCTTTCAATCAGAGGAACGCGCCCAGGGATGGGCGCGTTTTTTTTGTGCCGGTCGCCACGGCTTGAAGCATCTTTGTGCCATGGCCATTCGGGAGCACGTGCTGGAGGCGTCGGACTTTTTGACCGCGCTGCGGGAGGGAGGCACGGTGCTTGACGTGCGAAGTCCGAGCGAATTCGCTCAGGGCCACCTTCCTGGATCCACGTCCTTTCCGCTGTTTTCAGACGAGGAGCACGCCGCAGTAGGAACGACCTACAAGCAGGTGGGAAAAGCCGAGGCCATCGACCAAGGCTTGGGGATGGTGGGCCCCAAACTCCAGGCGCTCGCCGCCCACGCCCGTGACATTTTTGAGGCTCAGGGAAACCGCAAGCCGCTGCTGATCTGTTGTTGGCGGGGTGGAATGCGCTCCGGAAGCGTCGATTGGCTGTTGCGTACTGCGGAAATTCCCACCGCGAGGTGCGACGGGGGCTACAAGGCGTGCCGATCGGTGTTCAACGAAGCGTTGGAACAGCCTCGACCCTACGTGGTGGTCGGCGGCATGACCGGTTCTGCGAAGACCGACGTGCTTCATGCTTTGGCAGAGAAAGGCGAGGCGGTGGTGGATTTGGAGGGCATGGCCCGGCACTTTGGGTCGGCTTTCGGCAACCTCGACGACCACGCCCAGCCGAGCACAGAGCAGTTCGCCAACGATTTGGCTTGGCAGCTGATGAACCTCGACGAGGAAGGAGGCGTGACGGGCCCTCGGCCGATTTGGGTCGAGAACGAGAGCCGTCAGATTGGACGCGTTCACGTCCCGGAAATGTTTCACAAGCACCTCCGTAAAGCGCCCGTGCTCGAATTGGAGCGCACGGAGGAGGACCGCGTCAATCACCTTCTCGGCATGTACGGAGACGCGTCTCGGGCCTCGCTGGTGGAGGCCTTTCACCGCATTAAAACGAAGCTCGGAGGGCAACACGCTCAGGCGGCAGTGGCGCACGTGGAAGAGGGCGATTTGGCTTCCGCGGCGCGGTTGGCCCTCGTGTATTACGACAAAACGTACCGCCACGGTTTGGACGCACGCGACCAAACGCGTGCCGTCGACGGCCGTGGCCTGAATCCGGAGGAGACAGCTGAGCGCTGCCTCGACTCCCACAACACCTGGAACCCATGGAACCTACCTCGGACGTCAAACTGACGCAGTACTCTCACGGCGCCGGTTGCGGCTGCAAAATTGCGCCCGCAGTGCTGCACAACATGTTGAGTGGCATGAAGGCCGGTCCGCATCACCCGTCCTTGCTCGTCGGCAACGACACCAAGGACGACGCCGCGGTGGTGGATTTGGGGGACGGCACAGCTGTCATCAGCACCACCGATTTCTTCATGCCCATCGTGGACGACCCGCACACGTTCGGCCGAATCGCTGCGGCCAACGCCATCAGCGACATTTACGCCATGGGGGGCACGCCCCTTGTGGCCATTGCCATCTTTGGTTGGCCCATTGACAAGTTGAGCGAGGACGTGGCGGGGCAAGTTTTGGAAGGGGGACGCAGCATCTGCGAAGAGGCGGGCATTCCCTTAGCGGGAGGGCACAGCATCGATTGTCCGGAGCCGATTTTTGGGCTGGCCGTCACGGGCCGCGTGCCGATCGAGCACCTGCAAAAAAACGCCGCGGCCCGTCCAGGAGACATGCTTTTTCTCACCAAGCCGCTTGGCGTGGGGATTGTCACCACGACCCAAAAGCGCGGCAACGTTCATCCCGACCACCTTGCCGCTGCCGTGCATTCGATGCAATCCCTGAACGTCGTCGGGGCGGAATTGTCGGCCATGGCGGGCGTGCATGCGATGACGGACGTCACGGGGTTTGGGCTCATGGGGCACCTGCTTGAAATGTGTCAGGGGAGTGGCACCCGTGCGGAGGTGTGGGGCGACCAAGTCCAAACCTTCGACGGCGTCCCCGAATACCACGCTCAGGGCATGGTCCCCGGAGGCGCCCGCCGCAATTACGCCAGCTACGGCCAACACCTCGACCTCCCCGAGGGCTATTTGCGCGACCTCTTGTGCGACCCCCAAACGTCGGGCGGCCTCCTCGTCGCGGTGGCGCCAGAACATGCCGACGCCGTTGCCGCTCTTCTCCACGATCGGGGGTGGCCATCCCGCCCTGTCGGGCGGATGAAGTCCGCGGAAGAGTCTCAGGACGACAGCGCTCCGACAGTCACGTACCGACCGGCCTCACGCTGAGGCCGCGCGCAACTGAGCCGGCGCCCAGTGGTCCAGCAGCACCATGTGGGGCACGGTGCCAGCCAGAAGCACAGCCCACGCCCAGCGTACGTCAATCCATCCGGCGTACGCCGCCCATCCGGCGGCCAAACAGCCTCCCAAGGCCACGAGCGTGAAGGGCACGGCGAGCAGGTAATACCGCCAGAACGTTTTGGCCACTTTTTGGTGGTACAAGAATTCGCCACGCCACGAGTCGGCGGCGTGTCCCAGGCAGAAATACGCGGTGAACGCCCACAGCAGCTCAGCGCTTGAAGCCAGCATCCACATGGCCACGACCCAGGACGCCTCCCGCAACAGGCGCATGCTCATGCGGCGGTTGTTGGGCGCGCGTTTCCACGCCACAGCAGCCGTTACGGTCCAAATAAGTTTCATCCACGCGGTCCCGTGCTCCAGGATTCCGAGCAGGTGCATGGC